>NZ_JBLJBV010000074.1:0-47749 GCF_047638075.1 Phaeovulum sp. | reverse complement strand
GTCAGCCCGACCAGCAGATTGGCGATCTCTTCGTTCTCGGCCCGCAACGTCAGGCTATAGCGATAACAGGTCTCGCTGACCCCAAAAGCCTGGCAAGCGAGGGCAATGCTGACCCCTCGTCGCGCCACCGCATTCTTGGCTATTTTGGTCAGAAAATTCTACTTATGCAGCCCCCCACTTTCGGGGAGAATTACGCGGTCCCCAAAGGGGCATTTCACATTCGACAACCCGCTTGGCAGCGCTCGCGGTCCGAAATGCGTTTCGATAGGAAAAAATTACCGGTGACTTCGTGCCGCCGCGTCAGAGACAATGGTTCATCCCGGGGTCTTTTCAATTGCCCCTGTCTTTGATGCCGCGAATCCCATATATGAAACGCCTATTCGAAGCCCGAGGCTGCCATGACCCCCACCGATATACCGCAAGCAACCGCCCCGATCACGCAAGACGTGCTGACCCTGCCCCGCAAAATGCCCGAGGGCGGCGATGGGCGGATCAATATCATCGGCCTGACGCGCGATCAGCTGCGCGCCGCGCTGATTGACGCCGGCACGCCTGAGAAACAGGCCAAGATGCGCGTGGGACAAGTCTGGCAATGGGTCTATCACTGGGGGGTGCGTGATTTCGGACAGATGACCAATCTGGCCAAGGATTTTCGCGCATTACTGGCAGAAAAGTTTGAAATTGCCCTACCCGAGGTGGTGACAAAGCAGGTGTCAAGGGATGGCACGCGCAAATATCTGGTAAGGATTGCGGGCGGCCATGAGGTTGAGGTGGTCTATATCCCCGAAGAGGGGCGCGGGACGCTGTGCATCAGCTCTCAGGTGGGGTGCACGCTGACCTGTTCGTTCTGCCATACCGGCACGCAAAAACTGGTGCGCAACCTGACGGCGGGCGAAATTGTGGGCCAGGTGATGCTGGCGCGCGATGATCTGGGTGAATGGCCGGTGCAGGGCGCCCCCAAGGATGAGACCCGGCTGGTCAGCAATATCGTCCTGATGGGCATGGGCGAGCCGCTTTACAATTTCGACAACGTGCGCGACGCGATGAAGATTGTCATGGACAATGAAGGGATCGCGCTGGGCCGCCGCCGGATTACGCTGTCGACCAGCGGTGTGGTACCTGAAATCGCCCGCACCGCCGAGGAAATCGGCTGCCTGCTGGCGGTCAGCTTTCACGCGACCACTGATGAGGTGCGCGATAAACTGGTGCCGATCAACAAGAAATGGAACATTGCAACACTGCTTGCGGCACTGCGCACCTATCCCAACCTGTCGAACTCGGAACGGATCACGTTTGAATATGTGATGCTGCAGGGGGTGAACGACACCAAGGAGGACGCCTACCGGCTGATCGAATTGATCCGGGGAATTCCCGCCAAGATCAACCTGATCCCGTTCAACGAATGGCCCGGCGCGCCCTACAAGCGTTCAAGCGGGAACCGGATCCATGCCTTTGCCGATATCCTTTATAACGCGGGCTATGCGACCCCGATCCGTACCCCGCGCGGCGAAGATATCATGGCCGCTTGCGGTCAGCTGAAATCCGCGACCGAGCGGGCGCGAAAGTCAAAAACCCGGCCCGAAGGCGAGACTGGGCTGTAACCGCCCCCTCCACGCCCGCCAGTTTGGTTGCGCCATCGGGATCATGAGTATTTGGGCCAAAAAAAAGCCATAACCATAGGGTCTGATCAGGCTTTTTTTTGGAACAAATACTCATGCCCGGTATGGGTCGGCGCTGCCGGTGATCAGTCGCAGCTGTTTTTCCAATTTTCGATGATTTGAACCGCCTCGTCAGCGGTTTCGACAAAGCTGATCAGATCCAGATCCTCGGACGAGATGGTTCCGGCTTCGGCGAGGGCCTGCCAGTTGATGACTGTTTCCCAGAATTCGCGGCCAAAAAGGATGAAGGGGATCGGTTTCATCCGTTTGGTCTGAATCAGGGTCAGCGTTTCGAACATCTCATCCAGCGTGCCAAAGCCGCCGGGAAAAATGCATATCGCCTTGGCGCGCATCAGGAAGTGCATTTTCCGGATGGCGAAATAGTGGAAGTTGAAGGTCAGGTCTGGCGTCACATACTGGTTCGGCGCCTGTTCATGCGGCAGCACGATATTGAGCCCGATGGACTGGCCGCCAGCATCATCGGCGCCACGGTTTCCGGCCTCCATCACGCCGGGGCCGCCGCCGGTGCAGATCACGTTTTCGCGGCCATAGTTGGCCATGCTGCGTTCGGTCATCAGTTGCGCGAACTTTCGTGCCTCATCGTAGAAACGCGACAGTTCAGCCAGTTTCGGGGTTTTGGCGGTGTGTTTTTGCGATGGCTCGGGGATGCGGGCGCCGCCGAACATCACCACGGTTGAATTGATCCCGCGTTCATCCAGAATCATCTGCGGTTTGAGTAGTTCAAGCTGTAACCGAACCGGGCGCAGTTCTTCGCGCACCAGAAAATCTGTGTCGGTGAAAGCCAAACGGTAGGCAGGCGCGCGGGTTTGCGGCGTATCGGGGATACGGTCAGCGGCGCGCGCGTCCTGATGGCTGTCGCGAAACGGGTGACGGCGGGTTTCTTCGTTCATCTGCGTCCTTCCGCGCCGGGTGGTGCTGGCGCATTGCGTGGCCCTTTGGTTCCAACTATAGGCTGATCTGCATCAATGCCATATGAAACGCGCCAGAATAGACGAGGGAAACATGACCAACGCCGCTTTGGAGACCGCAATCGAATCCGCCTGGGAGGCGCGCGACACCATTACCCCCGCCACCAAGGGCGAGGTGCGCGAGGCTGTGGAGGCTACGCTCGAAGCGTTGGACAAGGGCGTTTTGCGGGTGGCAGAGCGGCAGGCGGGTGGTGAGTGGCATGTGAACCAATGGGCCAAGAAGGCGGTTTTGCTGGGGTTCCGGCTTAAGGATATGGAAATGCAGTCGGGCGGGCCGCAGGGCAGCGGCTGGTGGGACAAGGTTGATAGCAAGTTTTACGGCTGGACCGAGGCAGACTGGCGCGCTGGCGGCTTTCGCGCGGTGCCGAACTGCATTGTGCGGAAATCAGCTTACATCGGCAAGGGTGCGATTTTGATGCCCAGCTTTGTCAATCTGGGTGCCTATGTCGATGAGGGCACGATGGTTGATACCTGGGTCACGGTGGGATCTTGCGCACAGATCGGCAAGAATGTGCATCTGTCGGGCGGGGTCGGCATTGGCGGCGTGTTGGAGCCGATGCAGGCAGGCCCGACGATTATTGAGGACAACTGCTTTATCGGCGCGCGGTCCGAGGTGGTTGAAGGCTGCATTATCCGCGAAGGCTCGGTCCTGGGGATGGGCGTTTTCATCGGCAAGTCCACCAAGATCGTCGACCGGGAAACCGGCACAGTCAGCTATGGCGAGGTGCCCGCAGGGTCGGTGGTGGTGGCCGGGTCCTTGCCCAGCAAGAACGGTGTCAGCCTTTATTGCGCGGTGATTGTCAAACGCGTGGATGCGCAGACGCGCAGCAAGACCTCAATCAATGAGTTGCTGCGTGACTGAGGGGGGCAGCACGCCAGAAAGTGCGGCAAAACCGGAAAAGGCCAAGCGCCCGCAGCAGGTATACACCCTGTTGGTTGAGGTTGGGCGCAAAGCCGGGGACGGGCTGCCGAAGGGCGCGACGGGGGCGGGGCTGGTGATTTACGCCAGCGGCGTCGATGAGGGGGAGGCGGTGCGCGAAACTGTGCTGATCCTGAAACAGGCCGATTTGGCGCCCCTGGACGTGACCGGCTATGGCACGTTGGAGGAACGTTTGGCCCAAGGCCATGAGATTGATGAGGATGAGCGCGCACTGATGGCGCGCGCACTGGCCGAAAACTCGGTCATCGTGGCGCAGATGACGCCCTTTTTCGGCGAAGATCGACCGACGGTGCAATAGCGGCGCTTTGGCGGGCCGATCATGATTGGCGTTCGCCGTGGTGCTTGCTACACTGCCTGCAAAACGCAGATAAAGGCGGGCGGGCATGAGACAGACTTTCAGGACAATCGCGCTTTCGGCGGTGGCTTTTTCGGGGCTGACGGCCTGTTCGGGATCCGCCGAGCAGGGGCCAAGGGGGGGCGACGTTCAGGTGACACAGCCGGTGGAGAGGGCCTCGCCCGAGGTGCAGCGCGGCTTTGAAAGCTGGGTCGAGGGGTTTCGCCCGCGCGCGCTGTCAAACGGGATTTCGGCGGCGACATGGAACCGCGCGATGCGGGGCGTTCAGTATAACCCCGATGTGATCCGCCGCGACCGCAACCAATCGGAATTTACCAAGACGATCTGGGAATATCTGGACAGTGCCGCCTCGGAGACGCGGATTGCGAATGGCCGTGCGGCGTTGGCGCAGCATGGCGCTGTTCTGTCCCGGATCGAGGCGCAGTATGGCGTTGAGAAAGAAGTGGTGGTCGCGGTCTGGGGGCTGGAAAGCAGCTATGGCAGCCACCGCGGCACCACGCAGCTTATTCCGGCGCTGTCGACGCTGGCCTATGACGGGCGACGCGGCAGTTTCTTTGCCGAACAGCTTATCGCGGCGCTGAAGATCATTCAGGCCGGCGATACCGACCCCGAACATCTGACCGGGTCATGGGCCGGGGCGATGGGGCACACGCAGTTCATCCCGACCTCGTATCTGGCGTTTGCGGTGGACTTTACCGGCGATGGCAAACGCGACATCTGGTCGGATAACCCGGCGGACGCGCTGGCCTCGACTGCCGCCTATCTGGCGCGGTCGGGCTGGGTGAAGGGTCAGCCCTGGGGGGTCGAGGTGCAGCTTCCGCAGGGGTTCAACTATGGGCTGGCGGGCAAGCGGACCAAGAAATCACCTGCCGATTGGGCGGCGCTGGGGGTGCGCGATATGAACGGCGCGCGGGTGCCGAACCATGGCGCGGCCTCGATCCTGCTGCCTGCCGGGTCGAAGGGCGCGGCGTTCATGATCTTTGGCAATTTCACCGCCATCTCGCGCTACAACAATGCCGATGCCTATGTGATTGGCGTCGGGCATCTTTCGGACCGGTTGCGGGGCCGCGGGCCGATCCGCGCAAGCTGGCCGCGTGATGACCGGGCGCTGAAGGCCGCCGAGCGGCAGGAGCTGCAGGAACGGCTGTCCGCCAAGGGGTTTGACACCCAAGGCACCGACGGCAAGATTGGCCCCAATACCATTGCCGCGATCGAGGCGTGGCAGCGTGCCAACGGGATGACCCCTGACGGCTACGCGACGATGGATGTACTGGTAAAACTGCGCTGAGGGTTTGATGGAAATTATTCAGACCGGGTTGCCCGGCGTGTGGCAACTGACACCGCGCCGCTTTGGCGATGCGCGCGGCTTTTTCAGCGAAAGCTGGAACCGCAGGACGCTGCGTGACGCGGGGCTGGATCTGCCCGAATTCGTGCAGGACAATCATTCGATGTCGGGCGCCGTCGGAACGTTGCGCGGGCTGCACTTTCAGGCGCCGCCACATGCGCAGGGCAAGCTGGTGCGCTGCGGGCGTGGGCGGTTATGGGATGTGGCGGTGGATGTGCGCCGGGGCAGCCCGACTTATGGCCAATGGCATGGCGAAGAACTGTCGTTTGAAAACGGCCGCCAGCTATGGATTCCGGCGGGGTGTTTGCACGGCTTCGTCACCCGTGAGCCGGATACCGAGATTATTTACAAATGCACCGACCATTATGCCCCCGACTGCGATGGCGCGGTGCGCTGGGACAGTCTGGGCATCGACTGGGGCGCGGCCGTGCCGATCCTGTCCGAAAAGGACGCGGCGGCGCAGCCCTTTGCCGCGTTTGAAAGCCCGTTTGTCTGGGCTGCCCCCGCCTGAGCGGCGTCAGAAGATGAAATCATCTGCACCCATCGCGCCCAGCCAGACGTTTTCCAGCGTCAGCACGTCTGCCCCGGCGGTGATGATCACATCGTCGCCAACCTGCGTCATTGCGGCCAGAACCTTGGCATAGCTGTCCAGCGCGGAATGGGCGGAAAAGTCGATCCGCTCATCCGGGTTGGCGGCATCGAAATCGGTGATCCGGTCACGGCCGAAACCATCGTCGAAAATGAAGATGTCGGCATCGGGCAGGCCAAGCGCCACGGTGACGCCGGTTTTGGTGAAGGTGACGATATCCATGATACCGTCACCGTTCATGTCAGCCAGAAAACGCGGCTCCCACCCGTGACCGGCCCATCCGTCGCGGCCCTCGGCAGCGAAGGTTTGCAGCGGATGGAACCGCCCGCCCCCCAGCGACAACGCGACCGAGGTGGTGCCAGCGTCAAAGCCGATGATGTCGTCCAGCCCGTCGCCGTTCAGATCCACAACCATGCGCTGCTGGTTGTTGTTTGAGGTCCAGCCCTGATTGGTGCCAAAATCGTCCAGCAGCAGTTGCGCGGGGCCCAGACCTCCGGCGCCGTCTGACAGGGCGACATAGGTGCCCTTGCGGCCAAATCCAATAATATCGGCAAAGCCATCACCGTTCAGATCACCGCTGGTGCGAAAATACCGGTCGTTTGAGCCCCACCCATCGGTGACGCTGAAATTGGCGACGATCCTGAAGGTGTCTCCAAATCCGCCGCCGGGCTTGGCCAGCGCCACATAGGTGCCCCGGTGGCCAAAACCGATCAGATCATCCAGCCCATCGCCGTTTATGTCGCCAATGATGCGGGGGTATCTGTCGAAAGATACCCAGCCCTGCTGCGCCCCCAGATTCTGCACCGCTATTTTGGCCGGGCCAAAGCCACCGCTGTCATCGGCATAGGCGATATAGGCCCCCCTTTTACCAAAGCCGACAATATCATCCAGCCCGTCACCGTTGAAATCGCCCACAAGGCGGGGGAACTCATCATACGAAACCCAGCCCTGTGCGCGGCCAAAGTTGTCGACCGCAAAGGTGGCTTTGGTAAAGCTGCCGTCGGCCGTGGCGGCGGACAGGTAGGTGCCGCGATTGCCAAATCCGATGATCGCGGCGATGTTCACCCCCTCGGCCAGTAGCCTTGGTGTCTCGTCCTGCGATACCCAGCCCCCGGCATTGACGCCAAAGTTGGCGACCGTCTGCACCGGCGCCAGATAACCAAGCGTGCCGCCGGTCAGAATGTCATTGCCGATGCCGCCAACAAGCATGTCATCATTGCCGCCACCAGACAGGATGTCATTGCCGCCGTTGCCCTCCAACCGGTCGATACCTGCGCCCCCATGAAAAATATCACCCGCAGAGGTGCCGTGTTTGACAGTGCCTGTATTTTCGTCAAACGCGATGCCAAAAAGACGCTCGTAGTCCAGGGTGGGGTCATAGCGCGCGAAGGGTAGCCGAACCGCCTGCATCACCTGCATGAGATTTATCGAGGTGCCTGCGGCGCTATGCAACACTACCGTAGTGCCAAGATAACTGATCGTGGCCCCGGTCATTGTGGGTCTGATTTCCAGCTGCGCGGCAGACCGTAGAAGGGGCATAAGGGTCAGGTCGATCAGGTCAAGCCCGGGTTGGAAATCCATGATCTGATTGGTCTTGCCGTTGGCCCCCAAAACGAATGTATCGGCACCCGCACCGCCCCAGAGCCGGGCCGCCCCAGCGCCCGCAACCAAAATATCGTCGCCCGCCAGCCCCTTCAGGTCGATGTCGGTATCTGCCGCAACCAGCATGTCACTGCCACTGCCACCGGTCAGCGCCGCCGTGCCACCGCCGGCCATTTGCGTCAGCCCTGACGGCCCCAGATCAAGGAGCAACTGCGTGATGCCAGTTTCGCTGGCGCTGCCGACAAAGACCTGCGCCTTGCCATCATTTTGCACCCAGACGGCCAGGGCCGACACATCGGCCAGCGTCATCGCGGCGCTATCGGCCAGCGTGGTCAGGTGAATCAACTGACCCGTGGGCAGAAGGGTGAACAGGCTTAGCCCGTCATCACCGCCCCCGGCCAGAACATAGACGCGCCCCTCAACGCTGAAACTGCGCAGGGCGGTCACGCCTTGAAACCGTGTCTCAAGACTGTCGACGATATGGTCGGTGGCGGTCATCGTGCCATCTGCGCCAATCCGCAGCACCGTCAGGGACGAGCTGCCCGATGCCCCCACAATCGCATAGCTTTGGCCGTTCAGCACCGCGCTGACGACATTGGTGGGGGTTTGAAAGCCAATCCCGGATTCAGTCGTCAGCGTATCGGCGGTTTGCAAAGTGCCGTTCGCGGCAATGCGGTAGCTGCGCACCATTCCGGTCGCGCCATTCACACCGATCAGCACATGCTGATTGCCGATCTGAACGGTGGCAAGGGCACCAAACCCGCCGGCCGAGGTATCGCTTGCACCGCTGATCAGGCTGGGGCCGGTGGCAAGCCCTGTCTCGAATACTGCCGGGGCCAACTGGCCCGCCTTGGCGACGTAAAGGAATGATCGCCCGGCAATCTCAGCCTGGGTTGCGGCCAGCATTTCGGTTAGCGGTGCCGAGGCCAGATCAATGCTTTGGCGGCCACCGAACCCCCCTGTTGCGTCCAGTTTGAACGCGTTGATGCCGCTGATGTTCATTCCCAGCGACAGGCCGAAATACCCGGAATCGGTCGCGATGACCTCAACCTGCGGCGGGGCCAGATGGCCAAGGTCCGCGTTGATTGTTTTGCCCGCAATGAAGGTTGCGGCACCGTTTTCGATCAGGCGAAAGGCCGAAAACCCGCCCCCGGTGCCGGTCGCGCCGTAAAGCAGCACGTTGCCACCCTGCACCGATATTTCCAGATCCGTCAGCGCACAAACATAGCTTTCAAACCCCGCAAAATGCGTGGCCCTGTGCCAAAACACCGGCATCCCCAACCCCCCAAAAGTCCTTGCACCCCCGTGCAGGACCAACGCTAGAAGCGGGGTGTTAATTGTTGCTCAATACAACAAGGCGGGAATAAGAAGATTGCGGACAATTCTACCCATCAGGTGCGCCGGCGTGACGCTATGGCTGTAAAAACGCGCGGTAGTTCATCCGCACCAGCAACAGGCCGGTAATTGCCAGAAGGGCGGCAACCATGCCAACATAAAGCGCGTCAAGATAGTCACCGCTGTAGGTAAGATAGAACCCCGACCGCATGAAGCCGACGCCGTGCAACAGCGGATTATACCACAGCACGTCCTGGGCCATGGCGGGCAGGTCGTCATAGGTAAAGAATATCCCCGAAACCAGAAACAGCGGCCGCGTCAGCACCCACCAGATGCGGCCCCAGGCGGGAAAGGATGTCATCAGATAGCAGTTCATCAGCCCGACACCCAGCCCCAGCACGGCGGTCAGCAGGTAGGCGCGCACAACCGCCAGCACATCGAGTGCCGCACCCGTTTGAAATACCAGCAGGATCGCGCCAAAGATCACCACGCCAACAACCATATGCGTCAGTAGCGTCAGTAAAAACCGTGCGATCAGCGCATCAATATAGGTGACCGCCGGATAGGTCAGCAGCGGGCGCGAAAAGCTGATCACGCCCGCGATCTTGCTCGACATATCGTTGAACAGGGTAAAGGGCAGATATCCGGTGGCGTAGAACAGGGCAAAGCTGGTGCCGATCGAGGGGCGGTGCATCGCCAGCGAAAACATCAGCGTCAGCATTGCCACTGCGCCCGCTGGCTCGAGAATGGCCCAGGCGTATCCGCCCGGTGATCGTCCATAAGTTGTAGACATTTCCCGCAACATCAGCGCAGAAACGGTGCGCGGCATGCGAAAGTGCCGGTTGGGTCTGCTGGCAGGCGCATCAGATTGCATGTGGTTTGGGCCTTCGAAAGTTATGACTGGCAACGAAAGCCCCTGTTATGTAATGAATTGGGGCGGTAAACAAGCTAACGATCAGGCAGGGGCGCTTTGACAGACACTTCAACCTATCTGTGTGCAGCCGCCCGCACCCGGCGTGGAAGTCTGGCGGCGTTGCGGGGGGCGTTATGGTAGGTATTCCATCTGAGCGTGTGTTGGGTCAGCCCGCGCGGACATCGCGGGGGGCTTTGCGAAAGTCAGGTGTCTGGGCCAGTTTTGTTCTGGTCGTGATTTTGCCGATGGCACTGGCCGCCAGCTATCTTTGGGTATTCGCGGTTGACCAATACGCCTCGACGGTGGCGTTTTCGGTGCGCAAAGAGGAATATAAATCTTCGCTGGATCTGTTGGGCGGGATTCCACTGTTGTCAGGGTCAGCGGTATCTGACACCGATATACTTTACGAATTTCTGAAAAGTCAGGAATTGACTGAAAAAATTGACGAACGGATTGATTTGCGGGCGCTGTTCGCAAAAAACTGGCCCGATGACCCGGTATTTGCCTACAACCCCGCAGGCACGATTGAGGATCTGCACCGGCATCTGCTTCGGAAAATCCAGATCGCCTATGACAACCACACCGGCCTGATGACGCTGCGGATTCTGGCGTTTGATCGTGACGATGCAAGACGCATCGCGCAGGCGGTTTTCGACGAATGCAGCCGGATGATCAACGATCTGTCGGCAGTGGCGCGCAAAGACGCGACCCGCTACGCCAAGGAAGAGCTGGACGCCGCGGTGACCCGGCTGAAAGATGTGCGCCAAAGCCTGACCACGTTTCGCCTGACCAATCAGATGGTCGACCCGACGACGGATCTGCAAGGGCAGATGGGGGTGCTGAATTCGCTTCAGGCCCAGCTTGCCGAGTCGCTGATTGACCTTGATATGCTGCCGACCGGGCTACGACCCGATGACACGCGGGTGGTGCAGGGCCAGCGGCGGATTGATGTGATCCGCGACCGGATCGCCAGCGAACGTGCGAAATTTGGCGAAGATGGTGGCGTGCCGGGCGGCGAGGATTACGCCTCGTTGATTGCCAGATATGAACGGCTGTCCGCTGATCTGTTGTTCTCGGAAGAGGGCTACCGCACGGCGCAGGCGGCCTATGATCTGGCTTTGGCGGATGGGCGGCGGCAATCGCGCTATCTGGCTGCGCATATCCGCCCGACGCTGGCGGAAAAGGCCCAATATCCCGAACGCCTGAAGCTGCTGGCGATTGTCGGCTTTTTCCTGACGATCTTTTGGTCGGCTGGGGCATTGATCTATTTCAGTATCCGGGACCGGCGCTAATAGCATGATACGGCTTCAGAACCTGTCAAAAGCCTACGTCGTCAACGGTAAGCGCAAGGTTGTTGCCGATGATATCACCGCGGTCTTTCCGGGCAGGGTTTCGGTCGGGTTGCTGGGGCGCAATGGGGCGGGCAAATCCAGCCTTCTGCGGATGATTGCGGGGACGATGGACCCAACCTCGGGGCGGGTCACCTCGGACGGGACCATCTCTTGGCCGGTGGGGTTTGCGGGCAGCTTTCACAATGACCTGACCGGGGCGCAGAACACCCGCTTCGTGGCCCGAATCTACGGGGTCGAGGTGGCCTATCTGCTGGATTACGTTCGTGATTTCGCTGATCTGGGGGGGCATTTTGACCTGCCGTTTCGGACCTATTCGTCGGGGATGCGGTCGCGGTTGGCGTTTGGCGTCTCAATGGGGGTCGGCTTTGACACCTATCTGGTGGATGAGGTGACAAGCGTCGGTGATGCCGCGTTCAAACGCAAAAGCGAGGCGGTGTTTCAAGAGCGGATGAAGACCAGCGGTGCGATTGTCGTGACCCATTCGATGCGGATGATCCGGCGATTGTGCAGCGTTGGCGCGGTGCTGGAGAATGGGCATCTGACCCTTTACGACGACATCGAAGAGGCGGTGGCCGTGCATGAGCGCAACATGAGCGAGCCCGCACCGCAGGCCGCCTCGTGACGGGCGCGCCCCTTTTGACCATTGCCTATTCCACCCTGGGCGCACGGGCCGGAACGATCCGCCTTCCGCCGCCGCGGGGTGGGGTCGAAATTCTGGTGCTGATACAGGCGGCCGAGGATGACGCGGCCATGATGGCGCCCCAGCGACCCGATGTTTGTCCCATCACGCTGCAGGGGCGGGGTGTGGCGCAGTCGCGAAACGCGGCGCTGGATCATGCGCGAGGGCAGTTCCTGCTGTTTGCCGATGATGATGTTGTTTTTGACGCGGGCGCCCTGGACCGTATGTTGGCCGAATTCACCCGAGACCCGGGGCTGGTGCTGGCGCTTGGCCAGACCCAGGGCCCGGACGGGCGTCTGCGCAAGGCCTATTCACGCAGGCCCGCCCGGCTGACGCGGTTCAACAGCGCAAAGGCCGCAACCTATGAGATGATGCTGCGTCTGGCCCCCGTTCGGGCATTGGGGATGCGGTTTGACGAAGGCTTTGGGGCGGGGATGCCCAATTTTCTGGGCGATGAGTATATCTTTATCTGCGATCTGCTTCAGGCCGGGTGCCGCTGCCGTTTCTTTCCGGTGACGCTGGCCACCCATTCGGTGCATAGCTCTGGTATGCGCTGGTCCGACCCAGAGGCGATGCGCGCACGCCGTGCGGTCTTTGCGCGGGTGTTTGGCCGCGCCGGACCGGTTATCTATGCGGCGTTTCGGCTGAAGAACTGGAAAAGGGCAAGGCTTAGGGCGTAAACGCGCGGGGGGCAGAAACGCTGTCTGCGTGTAAGGCGTCTGAACCCGAGCCTTTCAAATCCGGCTTTGCGGCAAAACTGGATGACTGTTGACGCCACTTCGGCCAGCCGTTCGTAGCGATGAATGTGGAATGATCACGGGTCAGTGTAATCGTGGGCTCTTTTGGGTGGGGCGTTCTGATCCGGCCTTGCCCTTGCCCCCATGACCCGGCTAAGAAAACGAAGTGACATGAAGGAGGCGCATGGCCATGGATGACCCAAGAACCTTGGTTTCTACCGATTGGCTGGAGGCGCATCTGAAAGACCCGGATCTTCGGATCCTGGATGGGTCGTGGTTTTTGCCGCAGATGGGGCGCGATGCGCTTGCAGGCTATAACGCCGCGCATATCCCCGGCGCGCGGTTTTTCGATATCAACGAAATCTCTGACAATCGGTCGCTTTTGCCGCACATGGCGCCACCTGTGGAAAAATTCATCAGCCGGATGCGGGCAATGGGCGTGGGCGACGGGCATCAGGTCGTGGTCTATGATCAGGCCGGCATCTTTTCGGCCCCCCGCGTCTGGTGGACGTTTCGCCTGATGGGCAAGATGGATATTGCCGTGCTGGATGGAGGCCTGCCCAAATGGCTGGCAGAGGGGCGCCCGACCGAAGATCTGCCGCCGCTTGCGCGCGACCGCCACATCACCGTGCAGCGGCAGGCACATCTGGTGAAGGATGTTACGCAGGTTGCCCATGCCTCAAAGCTTGCCGATCATGAAATCATTGATGCCCGCGCCCATGGTCGCTTTATCGGTCGTGACCCTGAGCCGCGCCCGGGCCTGCGCCCGGGCCATATCCCTGGATCGAAGAACGTGCCCTACACCGATCTTTTGACCGCTGATGGCACGATGAAAACCCCCGAAGATCTACGCACCGTTTTCACCGCCGCAGGTGTGGACCTTGCCAAACCCGCAATTACCACCTGTGGGTCGGGCGTAAATGCCGCAATGCTGGCGCTGGCGCTGGAACGGTTGGGCCACCGAAATCACGCCGTTTATGATGGCGCTTGGGCCGAATGGGGTATGTACAATGACCTCAAGGTCGTAACCGGAGAAGCATGATGCTGAGTAATCTCAAACCGCAGGCCGAAGACAAGATTCTGGCGCTGATGGGCCAATTCAGGGCCGACCCTCGGCAAAACAAGATTGACCTTGGGGTAGGCGTTTACAAAGACGCAACCGGGTTGACCCCGGTGATGCGTGCGGTCAAGGCCGCCGAAAAACAGCTTTGGGAAGCCGAGACCAGCAAAAGCTATACCGCATTGGCGGGCGAGCCCGCCTTTCATGCCGCCATGGCCGAAATGGTGTTTGGCGCGAATTACCCCAAAGATCGGCTTTCGGCCCTCGCGACCGTAGGTGGCACAGGTGCGTGCCGTCAGGCGTTTGAGCTGGCGCGCATTGCCAACCCCGGTTTTACCATCTGGGTGTCGAACCCGACATGGCCGAACCACTTGTCTATCTTATCCTTCCTGAAGCAAGACCATAAACTATACCGCTATTTTGACAGTGCCGCCCGCGCCGTGGATTTTACCGCGATGATGGCAGATCTGGATGGGGTAAAGCCGGGCGATGTGGTGCTGTTGCATGGCTGCTGTCACAATCCTACCGGCGCCAATCTGACGCTGGCCCAATGGTCTGCGGTCGCTGACCTGTTGGAGGCCAAAGGCGCTATCCCGATGATTGACCTTGCCTATCAAGGCTTTGGTGACGGGTTGGACGAAGACGCCGCAGGCACCCGACTGATCGCAGAGCGCCTGCCCGAGGTGCTGGTGGCGGCGTCGTGTTCAAAGAACTTTGGCATTTACCGCGAACGCACCGGAATTTTGATGGTGCTGAGTGACCCTGCCGACCGTGCCCTTACCCAGGGAACCCTGGCCTATCTGAACCGTCAGACCTATTCGTTTGCACCTGATCATGGCGCGCGTCTGGTGACGATGATCCTGACCGATCCGGCCTTGCGCACCGAATGGCAGACAGAGCTGGAGGCTGTCCGGCAGGGTATGCTGGGCCTGCGTGAGCAACTGGCGGCAGAACTGAAGCGATTGTCCAATTCTGACAGGTTCGATTTTATCGCGCAGCACCGCGGCATGTTTTCACGGCTGGGGGCAACGCCTGAACAGGTCGAGCAAATGCGCATCAAGAATGGTATTTACATGGTGGGTGACAGCCGTCTGAATATCGCCGGCCTGAACGCAGAGACGGTGCCGATACTGGCGCAGGCGGTCATTGATGCAGGAGTTTGAACAGATGGGTTCAGATTTCTCTTGAAAAGATAAGCATGCTTATCATATTTCGGTTCCATGACACATGGAACCGATTCTCTGGGCTTTTTGCTACATGATGCCGCGCGGCTTATTCGCCGCCGGTTTGAGGCGCGCGCCGCCGATCTGGGGCTGACGTCGGCCCAGTGGCGCGCGCTGGTTCACATTCTGCGCGCAGGCAATGCCAGCCAGGCACGGTTGGCCGAGCGGCTGGAAATTGAGCCGATCTCAGTCTCAAGGCTGGTTGATCGGATGGTTGAAGGCGGCTGGGTCACGCGCAAGGCTGACCCCTCAGACCGCCGCGCCCGCATTGTGGTGCCAACGTCCAAGTCATTGAAAACTTATGAAGAAGCCCGCAGCGTTGCTGATGTGGTCTATGCGCAGGCGTTGACCGGGCTGCCCGCTGAAACCCGCGAAACCCTGATGCGCGCGCTGCGCGCCATCGTCTGTAACCTTTCCGAGCCGGATGAAATCCTATGCTCGCCTGCCAAAAATGAGGCCCTGGATGACCACTGAAACCCCCGCCCCTAAACGTCCTCGCCGTCTGTTGATGGCCTCGTTGCCGTTGCTGCTGGTTGTCGGGGGGCTGGCGTTATGGCTTGCAAGCGGGCGCTATGAGGAAACCGAAAATGCCGCGCTGCATCAGGCCCGGATCTCGGTCGCGTCCGATATTTCGGGGCGGGTGGTCAGCGTTGCCATTGCCGAATCTCAGACGGTGAAAGCGGGCGATGTATTGTTTCAGGTCGATCCAGAGCCTTACAATCTGGCCTTGGCGCAGGCGGATGCCGCCTTGGCGCAGGCGCGGTTGGGGGTGGACCAGTTGCGCGCCGCTTATAACGTTGCGCTCGCGCAAGAAAAGATCGCTGCCGATGAGGCTGACTTTCAGGCATCCGAACTGATGCGCCAAGAGTCGTTGACCGGGCGCGGGGCTGCTACCTCGGCGGCACTGGACAAGGCGCGCCACGCGTCCGCCAAGGCGGATGAGGCGCTTTCGGCCGCGCGCCTGTCCGTTGTGGCGGCACGGACGGCCATGGGGGGGGTGCCAGAGGGCGAAACCGATAGTCACCCTTCGGTGTTGGCCGCGCTGGTCGCACGCGACAAGGCGGCCTACAATCTGTCGCTGACAACCGTTCTTGCCCCGGCCGATGGGGTTATCTATCAGGCCGCGTCATTCAAGCCGGGCCAATTTGTCGGTGCGGGCGCTGCGCTGTTTTCGCTGGTGGAAACTGGTGATACCTGGATCGACGCGAATTTCAAGGAAACCCAGATTGCCGCCATCGCCCCCGGTCAACGCGCCGAGGTTGAATTTGACCTGCTGCCGGGCCGTAGTTTCTCTGCAACGGTAGAGGCGATCGGGGCGGGTACCGGGGCCGAGTTTTCGCTGTTGCCTGCGCAAAACGCGACTGGAAACTGGGTCAAGGTTACGCAGCGCGTGCCGGTGCGGCTGCGGTTGGATGAAGCCGACGCTGCGCGTGATCTGCGTTCCGGTCTGTCGGTCACGGTCAAGGTTGATACCGGGCAGGCCAGCCATCTTGATGGATTGCTGGCCTATGCCGGAACGGGCGACATCTGATGAGTGTTTCAACGCCTGACGCGACCACCGTCCCGAATAGGGGGCTGATTACCCTTGCGGTGATGCTGGCCACAATCATGCAGGTGTTGGATACGACCATCGCCAATGTGGCGTTGCCGTCGATGCGCGCCGATCTGGGGGCTGCGCAAGATACGATCAACTGGGTGCTGACGTCGTATATCGTGGCGGCCGCGATTGTCACGCCGTTGTCGGGGTGGCTGTCAGATCGTTTTGGCCGCAAGGAAGTGTTCCTGATTTCGGTCGCGGGTTTTGTTGCAACCTCCATGCTGTGCGGCATCGCCTGGAGCCTTGAGTCGATGGTGCTGTTTCGGATGGCGCAGGGCGTTTTTGGTGCCGCTATCGTGCCGTTGTCGCAAACGTTCTTGCTGGATATCAACCCACGCGAACGTCATGGATCGGCTATGGCGTTGTGGGGCGCGGGGATCATGGTTGGTCCGATCATCGGCCCGACGCTGGGGGGCTGGCTGACCGAAAGCTTTAACTGGCGTTGGGTGTTTTTTATCAACCTGCCGGTTGGCGTGATCGCGTTCATGGGCTGCTCGGCCTATCTGCCGAACATGGTGCGACGGGTTCGCAAGTTTGACTTTTTCGGTTTTGGGATGCTGGCGCTGGGCGTGGGCGCGTTGCAGTTGATGCTGGATCGCGGCGCCGAGGTAGACTGGTTCGCCAGCGCCGAAATCTGGGTCGAGGCCACGCTGGCTGCCACCGGATTTTGGGTTTTCGTGGTGCATATCATTAACAGCCCAAAGCCTTTTCTGGATCCGCAGATGTTTGCCGACCGCAATTTTGTGACCGGCCTCGTGTTCATCTTTGTGGTCGGCATTATTTTGCTGGCCAGCCTGGCCCTGCTGCCGCCAATGCTTTCGGTGATATATGGGTATCCGGCCACGACGACCGGGATGGTGATGGCCCCGCGTGGCGTGGGTACGATGATAACGATGATCGCGGCAGGAAAGCTGGTTCAGGTGGTTGACCCGCGCAAGCTGGTGGTGACGGGGCTTTTGCTGACCGCGATCAGCCTGTGGATGATGACCGGTTTTACCCCGCAGATGGACGGAACGATCATCGTTACCTCGGGGTTGGTGCAGGGGTTTGGGTTGGGCTTTGTGTTTGTGCCGTTGACAACGGTGGCTTTTGCAACCCTGGATGTTCGCTACCGCGCAGATGGCACCAGTCTGTTCAGCCTTGTGCGCAATATCGGATCTTCTATCGGTATTTCGCTGGTTTCCCTGCTGTTGACGCGCAGCGTGCAAATCAATCATGCGGAGTTGTCGACCTTTATCAACCCGTTCAACCCGAACCTGACCGCGCTACTGCCGCCGGGATCAGCGGGGTCGACGTCATTGTTGCTGCAGCTTGACGGAATGGTAAATATTCAGGCGCTGATGATTGCCTATATCAACGACTTCAAGGCGATGATGCTGGTAACGTTGGCCGCGATCCCGTTGGCGCTTTTGCTGCGCAAACCGGGGTTGGCGACAACCGCGCCGGTTGCGCATCTGGATTGACGCGGCGGCGAAGGGGCATCCCTGACCGCCGCGCCCTGCAGGGCCGGGATCAGGCGTGATACGCCTTTTCGCCATGCGCTGTCAGGTCAAGGCCCTGACGCTCATCCTCGGGTGAAACACGCAGGCCGGCGATCGCCTTGGTCAGGTAAAGCAGGATCAGCGACCCGACCCCGCTCCATAGCAGGGTGATGATGACCGCCTTGATCTGCGCCATAACCTGCGCGCCCATGGTGCCCGCCTCGACCACATAGCCGGTGCCACCCAGGAACGGCGCGCACAAGATGCCGGTGCAGATCGCACCGACAATGCCGCCAATGCCGTGAACGCCAAAGACATCAAGGCTGTCGTCATAGCCAAACATCGATTTGATCCGCGTCACGAACAAGAAACAGATCGGTGAAACGACCAGCCCCAACATGATTGCCCCCACAGGGCCGGTCGTGCCGCACGCCGGCGTGATCGCTACCAGCCCCGCGACCATCCCCGAGGCAGCCCCCAGCCCTGAGGCCCTGCCGCGGGCCAGCGTCTCGACCACGTTCCAGCTGAGAATGGCGGCGGCAGTCGCTACCAGTGTGTTGATCATCGCCAAGGTGGCGCCTACCGTCGCCTCAAGGTTGGAACCCGCGTTGAACCCGAACCAGCCCACCCACAGCATCGCCGCCCCGACCATGGTCAGCGTCATCGAATGCGGCGCCATCATATCCTTGCCCAGCCCGATGCGCGGCCCGATCACCAGCGCGGCCATCAGCGCCGCAATGCCCGCGTTTATGTGCACCACAGTGCCACCCGCAAAGTCGATCGCGCCCATGTTGAAGATCAGCCCCGCGCCATCCCACACCATATGCGCGATGGGAAAATAGATGACCGTCACCCACAGCACCGTAAACAGCAGAACCGCCGAGAATTTCATCCGTTCGGCAAAGGCACCGATGAACAGCGCTGGCGTGATTGCCGCAAAGGTCATCTGGAACGCGATGAACACATATTCCGGCAGTGCTACCCCATCCGAAAAGGTGGCGGCTGTCGACTCGGCGGTTACACCCGCGAGGAACAGTTTTCCAAGCCCACCCCAGAACGGTGATGTTCCGCCGCCGAAGGCGAAGGAATAGCCATAGAGCACCCAGATCACCATCACCATCGCGGTGATTGTCGTCGTTTGCATCAGCACCGAGAGCATGTTCTTGCTGCGCACGAGGCCGCCGTAAAATAACGCCAGCCCCGGAATGATCATGAACAGCACCAGCAAGGTTGCGGTCATCATCCATGCCACATCGCCCTTGTTGACCGTCGCGGCCATGGCTTCGGTGGTGGCGTCCTGCGCGAAGGCGGGCAAAGAGGCGATGGCCAGAAGCGCTGCCAGCCCGGCGCGTTGGTTGAAGGTGTTCATCTGTCTTGTCCCCTGATCTGGTTGCTTCACAGCGCGTCGTCCTGCGTTTCGCCGGTGCGCACGCGGACCGCCTGCGCCACGTCCAACACGAAAATCTTGCCGTCGCCGATTTTGCCGGTCCTGGCCGCGGTGTGGATTGTGTCGACGGCCTCATCGGCCAGCGCATCCGCGACCACGATCTCCAACTTGACCTTGGGGACGAAGTTCACGGCATATTCGGCGCCACGATAGATTTCGGTGTGGCCGGACTGTGCCCCGAAACCCTTGATCTCGGTCACCATCATTCCGCGCACACCGATGGCCGTCAGCGCCTCGCGGACCTCGTCCAGCTTGAACGGTTTGATTGTTGCAATGATAAGTTTCACCTCATGTTCCTTTCCTGGGGGTGACCCCCCTCCGCCCGTCGTGGGCGGCGCATGTGGAAATGGGGCGCCCTTCGCAGGTGCAGCACAAGAATACTAACAGGGTTAGATGGGTGATTTTTGCGCGTTGCCGCACATCGTATCCATATATTTAGGCGTATGCTTAAAATTTAGGCGCTATCTAAACCAAATCGTGTTTCAAAGCGTCTCCACAAGGCGGCGTTGCGCGTGTAGGGTGCGCGGCAAAACAACAGGCAATCGGGTCGGGTCAGCACATGGCGCAGACAGGCGGGCGTTCGGGCGGGCGGCAAGGGCCGTTGGTGGCGGACAAGCGATACAAGGCAGCGGCGGCAGCGCCGAAAGCCAAGGCAAAACCTGCGGCGCGCAAGCGGCGCAAGCCGTCACGCCCGCAGCGTCGGCATGGGCTGATTGTCGGCACGCTGCTGGGGTTGCTGCGGATGGTGTGGCGCGTGATCTGGGGGATCGGCTGGCGGGTGGGTGCTGTGACGGCGTTGATCCTAGGTCTTGCCACCTTCTACTTTTATTCGCAGATGCCCGAGGTTTCGACCCTGCTTGATGCACGTCAGCGTGGCTCGGTCACGCTTTTGGACCGCGACGGCAAGGTTTATGCGTGGCGCGGCGAAACTTTCGGCGGGCAGATCACCGCGGAAAACGTCTCGCCCTTCCTCAAGGATGCCGTGGTCGCCACTGAGGATCGCCGCTTTTTCAGCCATTTTGGCGTCAGCCCCCGCGGTATTGCCTCGGCGGTGCGGATCAACCTTTCCGAAGGGCGTGGCCCGCTGGAGGGCAATGGCGGCTCCACCATCACCCAACAGGTGGCGAAATTGCTGTGCCTTGGCGTGCCCTACGACCCCAAACAGTGGAAAACCGAAGCCGCCTATGAGGATGACTGCCGCTCTGGCGGGGTCAAACGCAAGATCAAGGAAATTCCCTTCGCGCTGGCGATGGAGTTCAAGTATTCCAAGAACGAAATCCTGACGATCTATCTGAACCGCGCCTATATGGGGGCAGGCGCGCGCGGGTTCGAGGCGGCCTCGCAGCGCTATTTCGGCAAATCGGCGGCCAATGTGAACCCGGCCGAGGCGGCGATGCTGGCCGGTCTTTTGAAGGCCCCGTCGCGCTATGCGCCCACCTCCAACCTGAAGCGCAGTCAGGACCGGGCGAGCATGGTGCTGGCGTTGATGCGCGAACAGGGTTTCCTTACCGCCGCCCAGCACGCCGAGGCAAAGGCCCACCCCGCCCAGCTGAGTCAGGCGGCGCAGGCCCGCGCAGGTGGTTATTTTGCCGATTGGGTGATGGACAGCGGCCCCGATTTTCTGACCACCGAGACGACCGAAGATGTGATCATCCACACAACGCTGGACCAGCGCCTGCAACGCGCGGCTGAAACCGCATTGGCCGATGTGTTCGCCACCAAGGTCAAGGAAGGTTCCAAGGCAGAGGCGGCGGTGGTGGTGATGTCCGCCGATGGTGCGGTGCGCGCCATGGTTGGCGGGCGTCAGTCCAAGGTGTCAGGCGCATTCAACCGGGCCACGCAGGCGCGGCGCCAGACGGGGTCCACGTTCAAACCCTTCGTTTATGCGGCGGCGCTGGATCTGGGCTATACCCCCGACACGTTGGTCGAGGATGCGCCGCTGACAATCAACGTCAAGGGGTCAGGGCCGTGGTCGCCGCAAAACTATAGTAGGAATTACAAGGGTCTGGTGACCCTGACCGAGGCGCTTGCCCATTCCCTGAACACCGCCACTGTGCGCGTTTCCGAGGCTGTCGGGCGGGATGCGGTGCGCCGTGTTGCCACCGATTTCGGCTTTGCCTCGGATCTGGCCAAAGGGCCGGCGGTGGCGCTGGGGGTTTCGGAATCGACACTGCTTGAGATGACCGGTGCCTTTGCGGGTATCCTGAACGGCGGTTCTTCGGTGCAGCCCTACGGGTTGATTGATTTGCGCCTGAAAGGCGATGACCAACCGTTGATCGATCAAATTGGCGGTATCGGAGAAAGGGTTATTTCAGAGCGTGCCGCGCGTGAACTGACCTATATGATGATGCAGGTGATCGACCATGGCACCGGCACCCGCGCCCGCCTTCCGGGCCGTGAAGTGGCGGGTAAAAGCGGCACCACGCAGGCCGCGCGGGACGCCTGGTTCATCGGGTTCACGGCCGATTATGTGACCGGTGTCTGGTTGGGGTATGACGACAACACGCCGCTGACGGGTGTTACCGGCGGTGGGCTTCCTGCCGAAATCTGGCAAGCTGTCATGACCCGCGTCGAAGACGGGTTGGCACCGCTTCCCTTGCCCAAGGCCGATCCTTCCGAGTGGCGCACTACCGCTGCCCCGACCTATCCGGCCCAGACGACCACCAGCGCGCCGCCCCAGCCCCAGGTCGCGCCGCAGACCGAAAAAGACCTTGCCGAAAGGATTCTGGAAGAAGTCCTCGGAACGCTGCTGGGGAATTGAGGCTGCGTTTCTTTCTGGTTCAAATACCCCCGCCGGAGGTGGCCTTGGCTGGCAAGGGCGCCTGGCAGGGGGTAGTTGCGTGAAGGTCAGAAAGACGGCGTCAACCAGCCGCCTTGAGGTCCGCAATCAGCGCGTCGATATCGCCTTTGCGGCGGTCGAGCATCGCCCCGATCTCGGTCCGTTCGGTGGCCAGCATGTTTACACCCTCGATGATAAGGTTGAAGAACCTTTTCTTGCCGGATTTGTCGGACACATGCCACAGCACTTCGAAAGGGGCCTCGCCCGGCATATAGGCGATTGATTTGACCTCGTAAAAAGATTTGACCGGCCGCGCACCGGTGATCTCAAAACGCGAACCCTTGAATTCACGGAAACGGCGGCCGTATTTGCGCGACATGTAGCCCCGAAACGCCGTCACATAGGCCTTCATCTGTGCCGGGGTCGCGCGACGCGCCGCCACGCCCAAGGCGCTTTGGGCGATGACGTTGACGTCGGCGTAGCGCACAAAAATCTGATCGAATGCAGCATAGAGGGCAGGCCCCTGCTTGCCTGAGGCGATGGCGGCATTCACCTCGCCCAGGGCAGCGTTGATCAGCGCGCGTGCCTCTGTGTCTGATAGAGCGAGGGCGGTTTGTGGCATGATGGCCACGGCCATCACGGCACCTGCCTGCGCAATAACGCTGCGTCTTGTGGGGTTATTGGCCATAAGGGTCCTCATACGGGTCATAAGCATCGGCATCCGTTACTGATTGCGTTCCCAACTGATACCGGCGATTTTGCAGGTAAAGCAGGCGCGACTGCGCATAACTATCGGCGCTTTCGTGCAAAATGGAATCGATAGTATCCCCAAAACGCAGTCGGTCACTGACTTTTGACGCCAGTCTGGCGCCGGTGGCGTAGTAGGTTTCAGGTTCGGGCAGGATTATTCGCAGGGGATCAATCACGATATCCACCACCGTCCCGACAAGATCGCGCTCGGTTGAGGGGCCCAAAACCGGCAGCTCCAGATACGCACCCTCGCCAACGCCCCAGACATGCAGCGTCTCGCCAAAATCGGTATAGGTTTCCGGCAACGAAAATGATGATCCCGCAGGATCGAATATCCCCGCCACACCCAGCGTGCTGTTGATCAAGAACCGAAACGTGTTTTTGACTGCGGGTTCGGGGCGCCCTTGCAGGATAGAGTTCACGACCTTACCCGGCAGCCCCAGGTTGCCCCCGAAATTCGAAACCGTCCTGAGCACCGGCTCGGGCACCCCTGTTGTGGCGCCTTCGGTGCCGGACCCCATGAACAGGGCCTTGTCGAGGGCAACGTTGAAGTCGTGGACCTGCCGGTTTTGCGCCTCATAGGGGTCAGAGACCCCGACAGGCGCCGGCGCCGATGCGCAGGCGGCAAGGACCAGCAAGGCGCAGCCTGCCAGTGCGGTGTGCCTTTGGCGGCGGGGTAAAAACCGGGACCACAAGATACGCAACAAGGGAATTCCTAACTTTTGTTATGCTACTGGTCGTGGCAACACTGATGGAATTGGCCCCGTATCGGGTCAAAACCTTGTTAAAGGAATAGGTGCCGATGGTCGAGGTGACAAGGCAAGACCGTGTTAATGGTTTAATCGAGCCAGCAACACGGGCCCGAAACAAAGGAAGCGCGGCATGAAACACCCCGAAACCGCCAAGGGTTTGGCAGAGCTTCGCGCCGCGCGTGCCGATAGCCGCCGGCTTTATATGTCGGTTGCGTTGTTTTCGGCCTTTGTGAATGTTCTGATGCTGACCGGGCCGTTGTTCATGCTGCAAATCTATGACCGGGTTCTGGGTAGCCGCTCGGTTGAGACACTGACAGCACTGTTTGCGCTGGTGGTGTTTTTGTTTTTGATGATGGGTATCCTGGATCTGGTGCGAAACCGGGTCATGGCCCGGGTGGGTGCGCGGTTTCAAACGCGCCTTGAATCGCGGGTTTTTGGCGCAGTGATTCGGCGCACCGCGCTGTTTCCCAATGATCCGGTGGCGATGGCGGGGCTGCGCGATCTTGAAGCGTTGCAAAAGATGCTGGCTTCGCCGGTGTTGATGGCACTGTTTGATCTGCCCTGGGCGCCGATGTTCATGGCGGCGGTGTTCTTTTTCCACGCCTGGCTTGGGTGGCTCGCGGTGCTGGGCGGTGTGGTTCTGGTGATCGTTACGATCCTGAACCAGTCGCTGACCCGCACGCCGTTGCAACGCGCCTCAGGGGCGGGGCTGATGGCGGATCGGATGTCAGACCAGCTGCGAGATGAGGCAGAGCTGATCCAGGCGCTTGGAATGCGCGGCACCAGCTTTGCGCGCTGGCAAATGGCGCGGGGCCGTGCGCTATCGCAGATGGTCAGCGCAACCGATCTTGGTAGCGCGTTTTCGGTTTTCACCAAGACGTTTCGGCTGTTTTTGCAATCTGCGATGCTGGCATTGGGGGCGTGGCTTGTGTTGCGCGGTGAACTGACCTCGGGCGCGATGATCGCGGCGTCAATCCTGATGGGCCGGGCGCTGGCGCCGGTTGAACAGGCGATTGCGGGCTGGCCCATGGTTGGCCGGGCGGGTCAGGGGTGGGCGCGGCTGGCGGTGTTGCTGTCAACCACACCACAAGAGGCAGCCCGCACCGCCTTGCCCCGCCCCAAGGCACTGGTCGAGGCCAATCAGTTGACCGTTGTGCCGCCAGGGCAACACGCGGCCAGCCTGCGGATGGTGTCTTTCACCCTCACCCCCGGCGAGGCGATGGGCGTGATTGGCCCTTCGGGTGCGGGAAAGTCAACATTGGCAAGGGCGCTCTGCGGCGTCTGGCGCCCGGCGGGGGGGCAGTTGCGGCTGGATGGCGCGACCTTGGACCAATACGATCCTGATGTGCTCGGCGCGCTCGTTGGCTATCTGCCGCAGCGTGTAACGTTGTTTGACGGCACCATAGCGGAAAATATCGCCCGGCTGTCGGCCGAGCCCGACGCCGGAATGGTTGTAGAGGCCGCAAAACGCGCCGCAGCACATCAGATGATCCTTGATCTGCCAGAGGGCTACGATACCCGCGTTTCACAGGCGGGCGGGCGGCTTTCAGGCGGCCAGATCCAACGTGTCGGGCTGGCTCGCGCGCTATATGGCGACCCGGTTTTGTTGGTTCTTGATGAACCCAACGCCAACCTTGATAACGAAGGCAGCCTCGCACTCAATACCGCAATTCGCGCGGTGAAGGCGGCGGGTGGCGGCGTTCTGATCATGGCGCACCGCCCCGCGGCAATTGCCGAATGTGATACGCTTATGGTGCTGGACGGGGGGGTGCGCCGCGCCTTTGGTCCGCGCGATGAGGTGTTAAAGTCGATGGTCCAGAATGCAGGCGACATCGCCCGAAGCGCCGGGCCTGGAGGTGTGGTATGAGCGCGCAGAAATGGTCTGCCGCAGGCCCTGTCATCGCGGGATTTCTGGCAATCGCGGTGCTGGTGGGCGGATTTGGGATTTGGGCCGGCTTTAGCTCGATCGCCGGGGCGGTGGTGGCCTCGGGGCAGGTCGAGGTGGAGCAGAACCGGCAAGTGGTGCAGCACCCTGATGGTGGTGTGGTGGCCGAAATTCTCGTCCATGACGGCGATTTGGTGGCGGCTGGCGACCCGCTGATCCGGCTTGACGGAGAACTGTTGCGATCTGAACTTTCTATCGTCGAGGGACAGTTTTTTGAACTTCTTGCCCGGCGCGGCCGACTCGAAGCCGAGCGTGTGGATGCACCCCAGATCTCATTTTCGCCCGTCCTGACCAAAGCTGCCCGCAACCCCGATATTGCCGAGTTGATTGATGGCCAGTATCGGCTTTTCGTTGCACGGGCAGAAACTCAAACCGCCACGCTGGAGCAACTGGCTAAGCGTCATGATCAGACACAAAGCCAGATTGTCGGCATCAACGCTCAACTCGCGGCATTGTCGACACAAGAATCGCTGATTCAGCGCGAACTGACCGACCAGCGCGGCCTGTTTGAAAAGGGCCTGGCGCAAGCCAGCCGGGTGCTGGCACTCGAACGCGAGGCGGCCTCGCTAGCCGGTCAGGTGGGAGAACTGACCGCCGCCCGCGCCCAAGCCGAGGGCAAACTGACCGAGATCGACCTTGAAAGCCTGCGCCTGTCATCAGCGCGGCGCGAAGAGGCGGAAACCCAACTGCGCGACATCGGCTACCGCGAGTTGGAACTGGCCGAGAGACGCCGTGCCCTATCGGGCCAGATCGAGCGACTGGACCTGCGTGCCCCGGTCGCCGGCATTGTTCATGCAATGGTGGTGACCACCCCGCGTTCGGTTGTGCGCGCGGCGGAACCGGTGATGTATCTTGTGCCGCAGGATCGGCCATTGGTGATCGGCGCGCAGATCCAGACAATCAACGTGGATGAGGTATCGGTCGGTCAACCCGTTACGTTACGCTTTTCTGCCTTTGCCAGCCGCACCACACCCGAGGTATTTGGCCAGGTCAGCCGCGTTTCGGCCGACGCGCTAGTAGATGAGGCGACGCGCGCCCACTACTACCGCGCTGAAGTCGTGCTGAACCCCGGCGAAATTGACAAGCTGGGCGGTCTGGTACTGATCCCCGGCATGCCGGTCGAAGTTTTCATCCGTACCGGTGAACGCAGCCCGCTTGCCTACCTGCTCAAACCCCTGGCTGATTACTTCAACCGGGCTTTCCGCGAAAGTTGATCATAGTCATGCGACGATGCTGGGGAGCCTCCGGCGGGAGTATTTTTGCCAACGAAAATTCCGGCTTTTTTTTGGACCAAATACTCCCGCCGGAGGCGTTACAGCTTTGTGAGTAGCGCTGCGGTCGGCCATGCATCTGCTGGTAAACCTAACCTGCTCTGTTCTGTTTGTACCGCAGCACGGGTATTGGCACCCAGAATTCCATCAATTTTGCCGACATCATGGCCGCGTGCCACCAGCTTCTTTTGGAGTGTTTTCATGTCGCGTTCAGATAGCGCCGGGTCTGGTTTGCCCCGCGCAAAAGGAGGCGCGCCTTCAAGTCTTGCGGCGAAATAGGCGGCAGTCGTGACATAGACAAAGCTTTTGTTCCATTCAAACAGCACCCGAAAATTTGGATAGACCATAAACGCCGGTCCTTTGCGCCCCATTGGTAGCAGGACCGAGCCTTTCAGCCCTATGGCCAGGCTGCCATTGCGGGCGCTGATCCCTTGCCGCGCCCAGTCGGCGGTGGAAAGCTGAGTGTCGAGCCCGGTTTTGGTCCAATCAAGAGTGTCGGGAATTCTGATTTCTTGCAGCCAGGGCTCGTCCTGGCGCCAACCCAGTGCCGACAACATCTTTGCCCCCGACATCAGCGCATCCACTGATGAGGTTTTCAGCCGGATATGACCATCGCCGTCGCCGTCCACGCCGTTGCGCAAGATATCAAGGGGTAGCATCTGCACCTGCCCGATTTCGCCTGCCCAGGCACCCTGTGTGCGGGCGGGATCAAAATCACCGCGTGCGTAGAGTGCGACTGCAGCCATTACCTGTGGGCGAAACAGATCGGGGCGGCGGCAATCATGCGCCAGCGTCACCAACGCGTTTCTGGTGTTGAAATCGCCCTGCACGGCGCCAAAATCGGTTTCCAGGGCCCAGAACGCGAGCAAGACCCCGCGCGAAATGCCGTACTCACGTTGGATTCGGTTAAAAGTGTCTTTGTATTTCTTGGCGTTGGCGGCGCCATTGCTGAGCCGGTTTTGTGATATGAGTGCTTTGGCAAAATCGGCAAAGGTCTTGCGGAAAACCCCTTGGGCGCGGTCAGCTTTCAGCACCCGTGGGTCCTGCTCGGCGCCTTTGAAGAATGCATCTACCTGTGTCGGGGTGTGGCCCCGTGCGATGGCGTCGGCCTTAAGTCCTTTAATGAATGTCGAAAAGTTTCCGCCGCATTCAGCGTGGGCAGTAAATGGAAAAAGGGCAAAGGCAAGGGCCGCAAGGCGCATGGGTTCCTCCAGGTTGCGGGGTAAAGCCTAGCGGGCGAATGCACTTGCGGCAATACGGCCGTGCGTGTTTGTGGCATTTCCTCGGGCGCTACCTGATCTGCTAAAAAGCCCGACCCGATTTTATGACCTTATCGCTAGGCCGACGGTCAGTGTCTGGGGGATAGATATGGGTTTTCTGCCTCTGAATTAGCGAGGGGCAAAGTGTACGCATTGTCAAGCGCGAAACCCCGGTGCGGGATTATCGGCCGCTTTGTCGTTGCGTTATAAAAATGTGGGCGTGGGTTATTTGCCCTACGCTTGAGCCTTGTCGCGCGGCCGGAAAGAACGCCTCCCCATTCTGGCCGCGCGGCGCCCTATTGTAAATCTGCAAATGTCTTTTGCATCCGTGCTACGGCCTCGTTGATATGTGCGCGCGGCGTGGCAAGGTTGAAGCGTAGATAGGTTTCGCCACCCGCACCAAAGCTGAGGCCATGATTGGCGGCGATTTTTGCAATCTTTTCAACCCGCGTGGTAAATTCTTCTTTCGTCATCCCGGTATCGGAAAAATCAACCCAAGCCAGATAGGTCGCCTCAAGCGGCATGGATTTCAGACCCGGAATTGCATTGATCCCGGCGTCAAAGATCTTTCGGTTGCCGTCAAGATAAGTAACCAGATGATCCAGCCATTCCGCCCCTTCGGGCGAATAGGCCGCCGTTGCCATTGCCATGCCGAACGAATTGACTGAAATTCCCAGCGCGCCCATCCGCTGTGCAAACCGTGCCCGCAGGCCCGCATCGGGGATGATCACATTGCCCGAATGGCAGCCCGCGATATTGAAGGTCTTGGTGGCTGCGGTCAACATTACCAGCCGATCAGTGATATCTGCGGCGCGTGCCATGACCGTGTGTTTGTGGCCCGGCATCACCAGATCGTGGTGAATTTCGTCCGATACAAGGATCAGATCGTGGCGCTTGCAGAACGCGGCCACGGCGCGCAGCTCCTCTACGGTCCAGACGCGGCCACCGGGGTTATGAGGTGAACACAGGATCAGCATTGTCTCGGCGCCGGTCATCTGTGCGTCCCAGGCGTCAAAATCCATTTCGTACCGGCCGCCCCGCTGCGCCAGTTTACATTCGACAACCTCGCGCCCGGCGGCTTTGATCACCCGCGCGAAGGCGTGGTAAACCGGCGTCATCAGCACGATCCGATCCCCCGGCCGGGTAAAGGCGTCGACGCACATCGCGGTGCCGTTGACCAGCCCGTGGGTGGTAAAGATCCAATCGTTTTCCACGGCCCAGTCGTGGCGTGTTTTCATCCACCAGCGGATTGCGGCCAGATAGGCGGCATCATCCCCAAAATAGCCGTAGATGCCGTGCGCTGTCATTTCTTCCAGCGCGCGCTGCACTGCCATTGGCGGGCGAAAATCCATATCAGCGACCCACATCGGCAGGCCCTCAGTGGCGGAAACGCCATAAAGGCGTTCCATGCAGTCCCATTTTGAGGAATGGGTGCCTAGCCGGCAGATGATTTCGTCAAAGTTCGGCGCTTTGCTCATCGGGTCAGGTTCCTGTCCGGGGTTGTGGGGTTGGTTTGTTCCGTTTTGCCCTTGTATATCGGCAAACAGTTCCATTGAACGCATAATCGGTAGAATTATTTTCCATTGATGTTTGCTGCGTCAGAATTTCATTCTCGTTTGGCGATGCCATTGCACCATGAGCAAGCTTCACCTAAATCATTCAGCATGACCATACGTTCAATTCTTATCCATCCTGACCCGCGGCTCAAGAAGCTTTGTGATCCTGTAGCCGGGGTTGATGATGACCTTCGTCGGCTGGCGGATGACATGCTGGCCACCATGTATGATGCGCCAGGGGTGGGGCTTGCCGCGCCGCAGGTGGGTATCTTGCGCCGCTTGTTTGTCATGGATTGCGTCAAGGACAAGGCCGCCGCGCCTGACCCGATGGTGATGATCAACCCGGAAATCACCTGGACCTCCGAGGCGCTGAATACCTATGAGGAAGGCTGCCTCTCGATCCCGGAACAATACGCCGATGTCACCCGCCCGGCCGAGGTTCGGATGCGTTGGCTGGGGCTGGATGGCCAGACCCATGAGGAGCAGTTCGACGGGCTTTGGGCCACCTGCGCGCAGCATGAACTGGACCACCTCAACGGCAAGCTGTTCATTGATTACATCGGTCCGCTGAAACGCCAGATGATCACCCGCAAGATGCAAAAGCTTAAACGTGAGCGCGCCCGCGAAGGGCAGCCCCGGCCTGATCATACGCAGGACTGGTTGTGACCGTCCGCCCGTTCCTGCCCTATGCCGATCGCCGCCTGCACATGGCCGCAGAGCCAGTCGAGGTCGTTACCGAAACTGTCCGCATGATCTGGGACGATATGGTGGACACGATGGAGGCGATGCCGGGCGTTGGCCTTGCCGCGCCGCAGATCGGGATCATGCTGCGCCTTGCGGTGGTCGATGCGTCGGACAAACGCGGGCAAGCGGTGCTGATGGCTAATCCGTCGGTGCTGCATGCCTCGGTGCAGATCCGCAAACACGAAGAGGCCAGCCCCAATCTGCCCGGCGTTTCGGCCTTTGTGGACCGGCCCCGCGCGGTGACGGTGCGGTTTTTGAACGACGCCGGAGTGTGGGCGGAACGCGACTTTGTCGGGCTTTGGGCGACCTCGGTGCAGCATCAGATTGACCATCTGAACGGCAAGCTTTTCGTTGACCATCTGTCGCCCTTGCGCCGCAAGATGCTGGTGGCAAAATCGCTGAAGGGGGCGCGCGGATGAAGGTCGTCTTCATGGGAACCCCCGAATTTTCCGTGCCGGTGCTAAGCGCGCTGCACGCCGAGCATGAGGTGGTCGCCGTCTATTGCCAGCCGCCCCGTCCCGCCGGGCGCGGCAAGAAAGATCGCCCCAGCCCGGTGCAGGCCCGTGCCGAGGCGCTGGGTCTGCCGGTGCGCCACCCATGCAGCCTGAAAGGCACTGATGAACAGGCCGGCTTTGCCGCCCTTGGCGCGGATGTGGCGGTGGTGGTCGCCTATGGCCTGATCCTGCCGCAGGCGGTGCTGGATGCGCCGGGGGCGGGGTGTCTCAATATCCACGCCTCGCTTTTGCCGCGTTGGCGGGGGGCTGCGCCGATCCATCGGGCGATCATGGCGGGCGACGCTGAAACCGGCATCTGCATCATGCAGATGGATGCGGGGCTGGACACAGGCGCGGTTTTGCTGCGCGAGGCCACCCCAATCGGCGCCCAAGACACCACCGCCGATCTGCATGACCGCCTGTCGCATATCGGCGCGCGCCTGATCCTTGCGGCGCTGGACCGTCTTCCGGATCTGACCCCGAAGCCGCAACCCGAGGCGGGCGTGACCTACGCCGCCAAGATCGACAAATCCGAGGCCCGGATTGATTGGTCGCAGCCCGCCGAAGCCGTGGACCGCCAGATCCGTGGCCTGTCGCCCTTTCCCGGCGCCTTTACCCAGATTTCGGGTGAAAGGATCAAGCTTTTACGTTCACGCATCAGCGCAGGCAGTGGTGCCCCCGGCGCGGTGCTGTCGGGCTTTACCATCGCCTGCGGCACCGGCGCGGTCGAGGTTCTTGAGGCGCAGCGCCAAGGCAAACGCCCGATGACGGCCACAGAGTTTCTACACGGCCTGACCTTGCCGCCTGTCCTCTCTTGAATGGCCCATCGGCGCGCGAGTAGCCCGACCCCTGCGCAAAGGCTTCACTTTGGCGCCGAGCCCGCCCATATTCGCCGCAGCTACAGGAGGCAATCATGCCCATCATCGCCTTATTGATCGTCGGCGCCGCCGCAGGGTTCATCGCCACCCGTATAATGCGCCTTGAGACGGACCTGCTGGCCACCGTTGGTATCGGCGTTCTGGGCGCGCTGATCGGTGGGCTGGTGCTGCGCATCTTGCTGATGATTACCGGCTGGATGGCGGGCTTTGTGGGGGCGGTGCTGGGGGCGATGGTGCTGATCTGGCTCTGGCGGCAATACGGGCCACGCCGCTGATGTTTTCGACGCTGCTCGCCTTTACCGGCATGGCCGGGTCGCGGCTGGTGCTTTGGGGATTGGCTTTGGCAATCTGGTTGCTCACGCGGCCCGGTGGTTGGGCCGTGTTGGCCGCAGCCACGCTAGTGGCGCTGCAACTTTGATGCGGTGTTTGTTTGGACGTTGGATGCCTTTGTCAGGGGGGTGACCTGCTAAAGTGCCGCCCGCTCAGGCTTTGGGCGGGCGGGATTTATAGACCGGTAGCTGCCAGCCAAAAGCCAGGCTTCCCGCGCGCAGACAAAATGTGATCCCCGCACAAACCAAAAGGGCCGATGAAACAGGCCAGCCTACTGCCATCGCGATCAGCGCCGCCCCCGCGCCGCAAAAGGCAGCCGTAAGGTAAAGTTCACCCTGTTTGAGAAGCAGTGGTACTTCATTGCAGACCACATCGCGCATCAAGCCGCCGAAAGTGCCGGTAGAAATCCCCATGATCAGAACCACAATCGGCCCATGCCCGTGCCCCAGCGCAACGCCTACGCCGCTTGGCACAGCGACAGCTAAGGCGCAGGCATCCAGCCATAACAGCGCACGGTAACGGCTTTCCAGCAGATGTGCTGTAAAGAACACCATAATCGCGGCTGCGGCGGCGATCATGATGAACTCTGGGCGCGCGATCCAGAAGACGGGGCCCGCCCCCAGCAAAAGATCACGCAGCGTGCCGCCCCCCACCGCCGTCAGCGCCGCAACAAAAACAAAGCCCACAAGGTCCAGTTGTTGGCGCGATGCAACCAACGCTCCGGTCAGTGCAAAAACCAGAACCGAGGCATATTCCAACCCCGCTACAAGTGTCACGTTAGTCAGATGCGCCCCCGGCAGCATCACTGCCCCCGCACCCTGTTGCCTTGCGTGGCCTTGCCGGATTGCAGTTTGAACGGCGCCATTCCCTCGCGTGCCAGCTCATCAGCACGCTCATTCTCGGCATGGCCAGCATGGCCTTTGATCCATTTCCAAGTGACCTTGTGGCACATTTGTGCCTCATCCAGACGCTGCCACAGGTCCACATTTTTTACCGGCTTGCGGTCCGCAGTTTTCCAGCCATTTTTCTTCCAGCCAAAAATCCATGCTGTCACGCCGTTCTTTACATAGGCACTGTCAGTGGTGATGGTGATTTCACTATCCCGCGTCAGCGCCTCAAGCGCCGAAATGGCGGCAATCAACTCCATCCGGTTGTTTGTGGTGTTGGCCTCTCCGCCTTTCAAAACCCGCTCCTTGCGCAGCTCGCCGCCCTCGAAGGCGCGCATCAGCACACCCCAGCCCCCTGGCCCGGGGTTCCCGCTACATGCGCCGTCAGTCCATGCCTGTATTTCTGCCATGCTTTTCTTTGGTCCAAATATTCCGGGGGTGAGGCCGAAGGCCGAGGGGGCAGCGCCCCCTGGACCCGCTCGAAGGTGGTCCGGCCCCCTGCGCGAGGGATGACGCCACAGGGGCTCGCGGGGGGGCAGTTATCCGGGGGCACCGGTCACCGCACTACCCCCACGATTGGTTCTTGTCACATGCGCCCCTGTCGGGGTTGGGCTCAGGCCATATCACTGCCGCTCTCGCATCGGTTCGCGCAGCACCCGTGGCACCTTGAATTCTATATCTTCGCGGGCGCTTTCCACCAGTTCAAGCGTTACGTCATGGCGTGCCCGAAAGGCGGCGATCACCTCATCGACCAGCACTTCGGGGGCGCTGGCACCGGCCGTCACACCCACCGCCGTGACACCCTCAAGCGCGCGCCAGTCGATGTCGTCGGCGCGCTGCACAAGCTGGGCGTAAGCGCAGCCGGCGGCCCGCCCGACCTCGACCAAGCGGCGTGAGTTGGAAGAGTTGGGCGCCCCGATCACCAAAAGTGCCGCGATTTTCGGGGCAATCCCCTTGACGGCGGCCTGACGGTTTGTGGTGGCGTAGCAGATATCTTCCTTGGCCGGCCCGATGATGCCCGGAAACCGCGCCTGAAGCGCGGCCACGATTCCGGCGGTATCGTCAACCGACAGCGTGGTTTGGGTAATAAAGGCCAACCGCTGCGGGTCGCGCGGGGTCAGTCGGGCCACGTCTTCGGCGGTTTCAACCAGCAGTACCTCGCCTTCAGGCAACTGGCCCATGGTGCCCAGCGTTTCGGGGTGGCCCGCATGGCCGATCATCACCATTTGCAGGCCTGCGGCGTGGTGGCGTTCCGCCTCGATATGGACTTTGGAGACGAGCGGGCAGGTGGCATCGACATAGACCATATCGCGGCGCGCGGCCTCGGCAGGGACGGATTTCGGCACGCCATGGGCTGAAAAGATCACCGGTCGATCCGGCGGGCATTCGTCCAGATCTTCGACAAAAACCGCGCCTTGCGCGCGCAAATTGTCGACGACAAACTTGTTATGCACGATTTCGTGGCGGACATAGACGGGCGCCCCCCATTTCTTCAGCGCCAATTCGACGATCTTGATGGCGCGGTCCACGCCTGCACAAAACCCACGCGGGGCGGCCAGATAAAGGGTCAGCGGCGGTTTGGGCATGATTGGTCCGTTCTGTCACGCGCGAGAGGCTTAGAGGTAAGCCCGATGCCGGCTCAGGTCCAGCCCTAAGCCGTTTTGTGACATCGCTGGTGGAAATGTCGCGCGAAAAAGGGGTGCCGAAGCACCCCTGATATCCGGTTTTGGTGTCTCAGGTCTCGGTCTGACCGGCTTCGCTGTCGTCCATGCGCGGTTCACGCGGCGGGCGACCGATAACATCACGAAGGGCATCCAACTCAATGAAATTATCGGCCTGACGGCGCAGTTCATCCGCAATCATCGGCGGCTGGCTGCGGATTGTGGAGACAACGGAAACGCGCACGCCTTGCCGTTGCAGGCTTTCCACCAGTGGCCGAAAATCGCCATCACCCGAGAAAAGTACGATATGGTCCAGCTTTGGGGCCAGTTCCATCGCATTCACGGCCAATTCGATATCCATATTGCCCTTCACCTTCCGGCGCCCCATGGAATCGGTATATTCCTTGGCCGGTTTGGTAACCATTGCAAAGCCGTTATAGTTCAACCAATCAACCAGCGGTCGTATTGGCGAATACTCCTCATTTTCCAGCAATGCGGTGTAATAGAAGGCGCGCATCAGTTTGCCTCGGCGCTCAAATTCCTTGCGCAGCAGTTTATAGTCGATGTCAAAACCCAACGTCTTGGCTGCGGCGTAAAGATTTGACCCGTCAATGAACAATGCGAGCCGCTCGTCTTTATAAAACATTAACGATCCTTTCTGGAATGCGTGCTGTCTTTTCTTCACCGTACAAAGTGGATACTTGAAAATTGGAAGCACTGCATTGCATGCATATTTGGTAAATAATCACACGGTGCGTCAAATGGTATCTATCCAAAAGGACAGTAACACAGTTGTGCTCGCATTAGGCGGAAACATTCCCAGCCACGCGGGAAATCCATCAAGAACGCTGACGGCGGCTTTGGGTGTTCTGGTGTCGCATGGTTTTCGGCTGCAGGCGGTTAGCCGTTACTTTCGCACGCCTTCCTTTCCGGCGGGGGCGGGGCCTGTTTATGTGAACGCCTGCGCGATAGTCGCGCCACCGGCGGGCATGGCGCTTTATCCCGATAGGGTTCTGGCAGCGCTTCATGCGGTTGAGGCGGAATTTGGCCGGATTCGAAAGGATCGCTGGGCAGCCCGCGGGTTGGATCTTGATCTGATTGCGATGGGGGGGGCTGTTTTGCCTGATGCGCACACATACGCCTATTGGAAAAGTCTGCCCCCCGCCGATCAACTGCGCCGCGCGCCCGCCGGGCTGATTTTACCGCATCCGCGTATGGCGGAACGTGGTTTCGTGCTGATTCCCCTTGCGGATATTTTACCCGCTTGGCGCCATCCGGTCACTGACGAAACCGTGATCGAGATGCTTGCAGCCCTGCCGGATGCCGAAAAAGCGGCGATTAGGCCGATATAGCCGGGTAATCGGGGGGATTGGGCGCTTGTCAAGCGTCATGGCAGCGCCTAAAAAGACGCTCCACACCTCCCAATTCGGATTGGAGTTGCCGATGGCCCGCGTGACGGTTGAAGATTGCGTTGACAAGGTTCCTAACCGGTTTGAACTTGTCATGCTTGCGGCCCATCGGGCGCGCGAGATTCAGGCAGGTTCGCCGATCACCGTTGATCGCGACAATGACAAGAATCCTGTTGTGTCGCTGCGCGAGATTGCAGAAGAAACCCAATTGGCGGACGATCTGCGCGAACGCATGATCGAAAGCAACCAGACCCAGATCGAGGTTGACGAGCCGGAAGAAGACAGCATGGCGGCCCTGATGGGCGGCGAGGTTGACCGCCCGAACGAAGACGAAATGTCCGAAGAGCGCATGCTGCGCGCCCTGATGGACGCTCAGGGCCGCGATTGACGACACCAAGATAGGGTAAGCGGGCGAGAATGATCGACGTCGAAGACCTGATCGCGCTCGTCCGCAACTACAACCCGCGCACCAATGCAGATCTGATCCGTCGCGCCTATGATTATGGGATGCGGATGCATGACGGGCAGCTTCGCCACTCGGGTGATCCGTATTTTTCACATCCCGTCGCTGTTGCCGCGATCCTGACCGAACAGCGGCTGGATGATGCAACCATCGTCACCGCGCTTTTGCACGATACGATCGAAGATACCCGCTCTACCTATTCGGAGATTGCGGATCTTTTTGGCGATGATGTGGCGGAATTGGTCGACGGCGTGACCAAACTTACCAACCTTCAACTGGGGTCTTCGGCCAGCAAGCAGGCCGAAAATTTTCGCAAGCTGTTCATGGCCATGTCCAAGGACCTGCGGGTGATTCTGGTCAAGCTGGCCGACCGTTTGCACAATATGCGCACCATCCGTTCGATGCGGGTCGACAAACAGGCGCAAAAGGCCCGCGAAACGATGGAGATTTTCGCCCCCCTTGCTGGTCGCATGGGGATGCAGTGGATGCGCGAAGAACTGGAGGATCTGTCGTTCAAGGTTCTCAACCCCGAGGCGCGAACTTCGATCATCCGCCGCTTTGTGATCTTGCAAAAGGAAACCGGCGACGTCATCCCCAAGATCACCGCCGATATCCGATCCGAGCTGGAAAAGGCCGGAATCGAGGCCGACGTTTTTGGCCGCGCCAAACGCCCCTATTCGATCTGGCGCAAGATGGAGGAAAAGCAGCTTTCCTTTTCGCGCCTGTCGGACATTTACGGGTTTCGCATCATTACCCGCACCGAGGCTGATTGTTACCGTGTGCTGGGTGTTATCCATCATCGCTGGCGGGCGGTTCCCGGGCGGTTCAAAGACTACATCTCGCAGCCGAAAACCAACGGCTACCGCTCGATTCATACCACGGTGTCGGGGCGTGACGGCAAACGCGTCGAGGTGCAGATCCGCACCCGCCAGATGCATGAGGTCGCTGAAGCGGGTGTTGCCGCGCACTGGTCCTACCGCGAGGGCGTGCGCGCCGAAAACCCCTTTGCCGTTGATCCGGCGGAATGGATCACCGCGCTGACCGAACGGTTCGAGGAAGGCGATCACGACGAATTTCTGGAAAACGTCAAACTGGAGATGTATTCCGATCAGGTGTTTTGCTTCTCGCCCAAGGGCGATGTCGTAAAGCTGCCCAAAGGCGCCACGCCGATCGACTATGCCTATGCGATTCACACCCGGATCGGCAATTCCTGCGTCGGTGCCAAGGTTGACGGTATCCGCGTGCCGCTGTGGACGCGGCTGAAGAATGGCCAATCAGTCGAAGTGATTACCGCAGCGGGCCAGCGTCCGCAGGCCACATGGCTGGATATTGTGGTGACCGGGCGCGCCAAAGGGGCGATCCGCAAATCGCTGCGCGAAGAGGACCGTTCACGTTTTGTGAAGCTGGGGGGGGAACTGGCCCGCGTCGCGTTTGAACATGTCGGGCGCAAGGTGTCCGATAAGGCGCTGCGCACCGCCGCCAAGACGCTGGGATTGACTGATTATACTGAACTACTGGCGCGCCTGGGCAGTGCCGAACTGTCAGCCCGCGATGTAGTTGAGGCCCTATATCCTGAACTGGCCACCGCCCCCGCGGAATTGGTTGAGCCGCACCGCGCCGTGCTGGGCCTTGCCGCAGATCAGACCTTCCGTCGCGCGGGTTGCTGTCAGCCTTTGCCGGGCGAACGGATCATCGGCATCACTTATCGTGGGCAAGGTGTGGTCATCCACGCCGCCGATTGCCCCATCCTGGCGGAATTTGAAGATCAGCCCAATCGTTGGGTCGATCTGCACTGGCACTCGGGCCGCCATGCTGCCGCTTATAGCGCCACGCTGAAGGTGACTATCTCTAACGATGCGGGCGTTCTGGGCCATATCTGCACCTTGATTGGTCAGCAGAAGGCCAATATCTCGGATCTACAGTTCGTCGATCGAAAACCGGATTTTTACTCGTTGATTGTTGAGGTTGAATTGCGCGACGCCGAACACCTGCATACGATCCTGACCGCGCTTGATGCTGAAACCAGTGTAGCACAAGTGGAGCGGTACCGCGATCTGACGCGCAAGCCCTAGGGCAAATTCGCCTCCGGAAATCCGGTGCGAGGTATATGAGGTAGCTGAAGTGGTATTCAAACGGCGTGACCGCCGCCCCATCATGCGAGTGCTGACCGAATCGGTCTGGCCGCGCGGCGGCTGGACGCGCGCCTTTCACTACGTCAAACACCGTGTCCGGCGGCTGCCCGATGATCCGCACAGGATTGCGCGTGGCGTCGGGGCGGGGGTGTTCGTATCGTTCACGCCATTGTTCGGGTTCCATTTCTTGACCGCGGCTGGCACGGCGCTGTTGGTGCGGGGAAATGTCCTTGCTGCGCTGCTGGCGACGTTCTTTGGTAACCCGATCACATTCCCGATCATTGCCTATAGCTCGATGAAGCTGGGCCACTGGATGTTGGGCACCCGCTTTGACCCGGCGCATCAGGAAGGGTTGATGCGTAAATTCATCGCGGCCAGCGGTGACCTGCAACATAACTTCTTTGCGATGTTTACAGATGCTACCGCGCATTGGGGGGGGCTGGCGCGCTTCTTTTACGAGGTATTTCTACCCTACCTTGTGGGCGGCTTCATTCCCGGCGTCATTGCCGGGTTGATCAGCTACTATCTTTCTGCGCCAATAATTGTGGCCTATCAAAAGCGTCGCCGCCGCCGGATCACGGAACGCCTGGGTCAGCTAAAGGCCAAGCTGCACGCCAAGCTGGAAGAACGCGCCGAACGCAAGAATCAGGACCCGCAGGATTGAGGGCCCGCAATCCCTGTGGTTAAGCGCATTTTCATCAGGAAGGCGCCGCGTTTTCTTTTTGGCTGAAATGCCGCAAACCATCCTGTGTCACTCTTCCATCCGGCGGACCCGCCGCGCATAATCGGGTCAAATGACAAGGAGCTGATCATGGCCAACCTTCTTAGACTGGGTGTCAATGTCGATCATGTTGCAACCTTGCGCAATGCGCGTGGGTCTGCATACCCCGATCCGTTGCGTGCGGCTATCCTGGCGCAACAGGCCGGGGCCGACGGCATTACCGCGCATCTGCGCGAGGATCGGCGGCATATCGTTGACGCGGATATTGACACACTTATTGCGGGTTTGACCTGCCCGTTGAACTTTGAGATGGCCGCAACGTCTGAAATGCAGGCAATCGCGCTACGCCACAAGCCGCACGCGGTCTGCCTTGTTCCTGAAAAGCGGGCCGAGCGTACCACTGAGGGTGGGCTGGATGTTGCGGGGGATGAGGACCGTTTGGCCGCTTATATCGCGCCATTGCGCGAGGCTGGATGCCGGGTTTCAATGTTTATTGGCCACGACGCGGAACAGATCCGCGCATCGGCCCGGATAGGCGCGGCGGTGGTGGAGTTACACACCGGGCATTATTGCGATTTGCATGCCGATGGGCACCTGGCCGAGCGCGACGCCGAACTCGCGTTGCTGGTTGCCGGGGCGAAACTGGCCAAAAGTCTTGGGTTGGAAGTGCATGCCGGCCATGGGCTGACGTTTGATACCGTAAAGCCGATTGCAGCGATTCCAGAGATACAGGAACTGAACATCGGCCATTTCCTGATTTGCGAAGCGGTATTTATGGGGCTTGGGCCCGCCATTGCCCAGATGCGCCACCTGATGGAGCAGGCAAGGGCCGGAGCCTGACCATGGTGTCACGCGACTGCACCAGCGGCCCCCCGGTTCTACCCGGCCAGAGCCTCTTTTCCGGGGGGACGAAATGATCCTTGGGATTGGCTCGGATCTGACGAATATCGAGCGGATCAGCGGCGTTTTGGCAAGACATGGGGACAGGTTTCGCAACCGCGTGTTTACCCCGATAGAGCAGTCCAAGGCTGAATCGCGCACTGATGTTGCCGGCACCTACGCCAAACGCTGGGCGGCAAAAGAAGCCTGTTCAAAGGCGCTTGGAACGGGTCTTCGCATGGGGATTTCGTGGCGCGATATGGCGGTCACGAATTTGTCGTCAGGGCAACCGGTGATGCATCTGACGGGTTGGGCTGCTGATAGATTAAAGGAAATGACACCAGAGGGTTACAAGGCCGTCGTGCATGTTTCGCTAACCGACGATCACCCTTGGGCGCAGGCCTTTGTCGTCATCGAGGCGCGCGCGCTTCCTTGACACGCGGCGCCGCGCGTCGCAAGGAAGGCAAGATTTTCAACAGGAATGGGCGAACCATGGCCAGCAAGGCAAAAGACGGCGCGATTGAAACGGTCAAGACGATTGTCTATGCCCTTGTGATCGCGGGTATTTTTCGCACCCTGTTCTTTCAGCCCTTCTGGATTCCCTCAGGCAGCATGAAAGACACGCTGCTGATCGGAGATTTCCTGTTCGTCAACAAGATGGCCTATGGCTATTCGGCATATTCCTGCCCGTTCTCGGCCTGCCCGATATCGGGTCGCATTTTTGCATCCGAACCCGAGCGTGGTGACGTTGTGGTCTTTCGTCACCCCACCCGCGGTGTCGACTTTATCAAGCGCGTCATAGGTTTGCCTGGCGACACAGTGCAGATGAAAAACGGCGTTCTGAATATCAACGGCGCGCCAGTGCAGCTGACTGATGGCGGCATCTTCAAAGAGCCGAAAGATCTGCAAGGGCCACAGCGCCTGATGCCGCGTTGTGAAAACGATCCGGTTGGTCAGGGCGGAATCTGCGAAAAAGAGCGCATGATCGAGACGCTGCCCAACGGCAAATCCCACTCGATCCTCAATATTTCCGATACTTGGGTGGCGGATAACACGCCGGTCTTCACTGTGCCTGCCGACAATTACTTCTTCATGGGTGACAACCGCGACAATTCCGAAGATAGCCGTTTTGCGGCCCCGTCGGGGCTGGGCTTTGTGCCGTCGCAGTTCTTGATTGGCCGGGCCGACAGGGTAATGTTTTCATCGGCGGGGCGGTCGTTGTTTTTCTTTTGGACTTGGCGGCCCGACCGCTTTTTCAAGGCAATCGAGTGAAAATCTCGGCTGAAATACAGGGGTTTATGACCCGTCTGGGGCATCGCTTTACCAGGCCCGAGCTGCTGGCGCGCGCGTTGACCCACGCCTCAATCTCAACCGCGACCCGGCCTGATAACCAGCGCCTTGAGTTTTTGGGCGACCGGGTGTTGGGGTTGGTGATGGCTGAGGCACTTTTGGCCGCAGACCGGGGCGCAAGCGAAGGCCAACTTGCCCCGCGCTTCAATGCGCTGGTCCGTAAGGAAACCTGTGCCGATGTCGCCCGCCAGATCGGCCTGGGTGAGGTGCTGAAACTGGGCCGGTCAGAGATGATGACAGGCGGGCGGCGTAAAGAGGCCCTGCTGGGTGACGCGATGGAGGCAATGATTGCCGCCGTTTACCTTGATGCCGGTTTTGATGTGGCACGCGATCTGATCGTGCGCCTTTGGGGCGACCGCGTAGGTGGCGTTGCCGTTGACGCGCGCGATGCCAAGACCAGTTTACAAGAATGGGCACAGGCGCGCGGTCTGCCGCCGCCTGCCTATGTTGAAATTTCGCGCGACGGACCCGACCATGCGCCGGTATTCGTGATTGAAGCGCGGCTGACCACGGGGCAGGTAGAACGGGCCTCGGCTGGTGCGAAACGGCAGGCCGAACAGGCCGCTGCCAAGGCCCTATTGACCCGGATGGAGAGTTCCGATGACTGAACAGACCCGCGCTGGATTCGTCGCACTCATCGGTGAGCCGAATGCCGGAAAATCGACGCTTCTCAACAGGATGGTGGGGGCCAAGGTCTCGATCGTCACGCATAAGGTGCAAACCACGCGGACCCGGATTCGCGGCGTCTGCATGGAAGGGCAGGCGCAGATCGTCTTTGTCGATACGCCGGGCCTGTTTCGACCGCGCCGCCGGTTGGACCGCGCAATGGTTGCCGCGGCCTGGGGGGGGGCGTCGGATGCCGATGTCGTCGTGTTGCTGATCGAGGCGCATCGCGGCATAACCGAAGGTGTGAAGGCCATTCTGGAGGCGCTGAACGAACGTGTGGGCGCCCACCCAGTTGCGCTGGCGATCAATAAGATTGACCGGGTCAAGGCTGAAACCCTGCTGGCACTGGCCGAACAGATGAACGCGCTTTACCCCTTTGTGCGCACCTTCATGATTTCGGCTGAACGGGGTTACGGCGTGGATGACCTGCGTGAATGGCTGGCGGGTGAGCTGCCCGAAGGCCCGTGGTTTTACCCCGAAGATCAGATTGCAGATCTGCCGATGCGCGTGATCGCAGCCGAGGTCACGCGAGAAAAGCTGACCCTTCGCCTGCACGAAGAACTGCCCTATCAGCTGACCGTCGAAACCGAGAAATGGGAAGATCGCCCCGATGGCTCGACCCGGATCGACCAACTGATCTATGTGGGCCGCGATGGCCACAAGGGGATCGTGCTGGGCCACGGTGGCGAGACGATCAAATCGGTCAGCATCGACGCCCGCAAGGAACTGGCCGAGTTTCTGGGCCGTCCGGTGCATCTGTTCTTGCAGGTCAAGGTCCGCCCGAACTGGGAAAATGAGGCCGAGCGCTATTCTGAAATGGGTCTTGATTTCAAAGACGGCAACTGAGGCCGCGGCGTGGACGCGAGGCTGACCGCCGATTTCTGGGTTCGTGCCTACCTTGCTCGGTTGGGTTTGGCTGATATTCCGGCCTATATCACCCGGCGGGGGGACGCGAGCGCAGGGGCGGTGCTGGTCAAATGCGCCTTGCTTGATGGCAATGCCGTTGCATGGCAACGCAGCTTTGATCTGATGACAGGCGACCGGGTATGGGTTCAACTGACGTCCGGCCCCGAGCCCGAGGTGGACGCGACCATCGCCCGCCAGTGCCGCAATGATCCGGACCTATGGGTGATCGAAATTGAATCTCGCGATGGGCGCACCCTTCTGGATGAGCCGGGCCTGTCCGATTAACCAACAGCAAAGGCCGTGCAACATGCCCCTTGATCCTGCCTATGAAACCCGCCTTGCCAATCATCGCGCGGCCCGTTTGGCCGAACTTGCGGCTGATGACGGCTGGCTGAACCTGACCGACCGGATCGAACTGCGGCAGGGCCAAATGGCCGTCGGGCGTGCCGCCGATAATGAGATTGCCCTAAGCATCGGCCCCTCGCATCTGGGTCAGCTGACCCTTACGGGCGACGCCGCCAGCCTGTTGACAGAGGCGGGCGAAACGCTGGCCCTTCTGCCCGAAGGGGAGCGCCCGCCGCGTCTGCGCGTCGCCGGAATGCTGCTAGAGATTCACAGCGTTGATGGCCGGCCCGCATTGCGCGTCCGCGACCTGTCGCCAGATCGTGCGGTGCCCAATTTACGCTATTTCCCGACCGCCCCGGCATGGTGCCTTCGGGCCGAATGGCGCGCGCTTGATGCACCGGTTACGCGTAAGGCTGAGATGGTCAATGGCGCATATGATGCGACGGTGCAGACCCATTTCGCGCGTTTTAGCCATGCCGGGGTTTCGGTGGATCTGGTGCCGCTGCATGTCAAAGCAGGTCAGCCGATGTTTGTTTTTCGCGATCAGACCGCTGGGCATGAAACCTATGGCGCGTCGCGGTTTCTATACGGCACCGATATTGCCGACGGCGGTATCACGCTTGACTTCAATACCGCCTTCAACCCGCCTTGCGCCTTTTCTGATCTGGCAATCTGCCCACTGCCGCCGCGCGAAAACATCCTGCCGTTCCGCGTGGAGGCAGGCGAATTGAAGCCCTGATGCGCGCGAAAATTCCCTTCGCTGCACGTTCGGGGCTGGATGCGGCGGCCGTTGGCGGGAATACTTCGACCGGAGCAAAGCGGAGGCTCTATGGAGTGGCGCGATGAGGGCACGATTCTGTCGGTGCGCGCGCATGGTGAAACATCGGCCATCGTCGAGGTGTTTGCCGCAGCCCATGGCCGTCATGCGGGCGTTGTTCGGGGGGGGGCGTCGCGCAAGGTGGCGGCGGTGCTTCAGCCGGGGTCGTTCGTTGACATAAGCTGGCACGCCCGGCTGGAGGATCATATCGGCACATTCACCGTCGAGCCGCTTCGGTCGCGCGCCGGGGTGCTGGGGGATCGGTTGGCGCTTTTGGGGCTGAACGCGGTCTGTGCGCTATTGGCCTTTGCCCTGCCCGAACGCGAGGCGCATCCGCGGCTTTACCGTAATACGGAACCGTTGTTTGACAGCTTGGCGCTGGTGCAACCGGGTTGGCCGCTGGCCTATCTGCGCTGGGAACTTGGGCTGCTGGAAGAACTGGGCTACGGGCTGGATCTGACCTCTTGCGCGGTGAACGGAAGCCGCGATGATCTGATCTATGTCAGCCCAAAATCTGGCCGCGCGGTCAGCCGCGAGGGTGCGGGTGACTGGGCCGCACGGCTGCTGCCGTTACCCGTTTGCCTGTTGGGGCAAGGCGGTGCCAGCACGGGCGAACTGATGCAGGGGTTTGAAACCACCGGGCATTTTCTGGAAAACCGCTTGGCTGCTGATTTGGGGCGGCGGCCCTTGCCCGCCGCGCGGGCAAGGTTGGTGGCGGCTTTGGCGCGGGCCGGGTAGGCCCGCCAACCCCGGTTTCAGCCGCGCCCGTCCAGCAGCCTGCGCGCAATCACCTGCGCCTGAATTTCTGCCGCACCTTCAAAGATGTTCAGGATGCGGGCATCGCACAGGATCCGGCTGATCTGATATTCCAGCGCGAACCCGTTACCGCCATGAATTTGCAGCGCGTTATCGGCACAGGCCCAGGCAACGCGCGCGCCCAGCAGCTTGGCCATGCCCGCTTCAAGGTCGCAGCGCTGGCCGTGGTCTTTCTCCCAAGCGCTGAAATAGGTCAGCTGCCGCGCGATCATGATTTCTACGGCCATCATCGCCAATTTGCCTGCAACGCGCGGAAACTCGATCAGCGATTTGCCAAATTGCTTGCGGTCTTCGGCGTATTTCATGCCGACTTCGACTGCGGACTGGGCCACCCCGATCGCACGCGCGGCGGTCTGGATACGCGCGGATTCGAAGGTCTGCATGAGCTGTTTGAAACCCTGCCCTTCGACCCCGCCCAACAGGTTTACGCCCTTCACCTTGAAGCCGTCAAAGGCCAGTTCGTATTCCTTCATGCCGCGGTAGCCCAGCACTTCAATCTCGCCGCCGGTCATGCCCGGCGTGGGGAAGGGGGCCGCATCGGTGCCGGGGGCTTTTGCGGCCAAAAACATGCTCAGGCCCCGGTAATCGGTTGTTGCCGGGTCGGTGCGGGCCAGCAGCGTCATCATATGGGTGCGCGCGGCGTGGGTGATCCAGGTCTTGTTGCCGGTCACTTCCCATTCGTCGCCCGTTTTCACCGCACGGGTTCGCAGCGACCCAAGATCCGATCCGGTGTTCGGTTCGGTGAACACCGCCGTGGGCAAGATCTCACCCGAGGCGAGGCCGGGCAGCCATGTCGCCTTTTGCACGTCGGTGCCGCCACAAAGGATCAACTCCGCCGCGATCTCGGACCTTGTGGCAAGCGAGCCGACGCCGATATAGCCGCGCGAGAGTTCCTCTGACACCACCACCATCGAGGCTTTGCTAAGCCCTAGCCCGCCAAATTCTTCCGGGATGGTCAGACCAAAGACCCCAAGCTCGGCCAATTGGGTAATAATCTCCATCGGGATCAATTCGTCCTTCAGGTGCCAGTCATGCGCAAAGGGCACGACCTGCTCATCCGCAAAGCGGCGGAACTGGTCGCGGATCATTTCCAGATCTTCATCCAACCCCGAGGCGCCAAAGGTTGCGCGGCCATGGTTGTCGCGCATCAGCGCCACCAGACGGGCGCGTGCGGTGGGGGTGTTGCCTTGGGCGATCAGCGTGGCGGCGGCGGGGCCGGGGGCCCAGACCTGCCCCAGATCGGCAAGGCGGGCGGTTTCATTCTGGCTCATCGGGATGCCGCCCTGAATCTGCGCCAGATATTCGCCAAAGCCGATCTGTAGGATCAGGCTTTCCATTTCGCCCAGCTTGCCGTCGTCGTCCAGCCGCCCGGCCCAGGCGCGAAGCTGCGTTAGGGCTTGGGCATAGGTCGCCAACCAAGAAAGCGCATGAGCGGCGAACTGATCGGCCTCAAGCGCCCGCGCGGAAATTTTTCCCTCGACCGTCACGGCTTTGGCCAATGCTGCACTGGCAGCGTCCGTTAAGGCAGTGACATCAGGCAATGCAGCCGCAGTCAGGTTCAAAAGATCTGCGATCAAAGCGGTTTTTGGCATATCGCCCCCATCATGCGGCATGAGTCGGTCCTTCTTGACTGTCTTCTTCGTGTTTAGGTATTTCGCAGTTGCAGCGCAATTAAAATACGTCATGGCCGGTGATGGCGATGGAATCTGTCGCTGCCAATGCGCCCGCGCATTGGGTTTAAGGGGGGTAGCGGTGTTCCACGGCCGGTGTCCGGGGCAGATTGCCGCGTTGGTGGTTGCGCAGCGGTTGCCGATGCTTTTGTGGCCCGTTAGGAGTGGCCTGAACCGCAAGAGGCCCGCCATGACATTCGCCCCGCTTGACCCCGTTACCCTTACCGCTGACCTGATCCGTTGCCCCTCTGTCACCCCGACCGAGGGGGGCGCGCTGGTGCTGTTAGAGCAGGTTCTATCCGACGCGGGTTTTGCCTGCCACCGCGTTGATAGGGGCGGGGTGCCCAACCTCTTTGCCCGCTGGGGTGTGCGCGGTGCCACGCGCAGCTTTGGTTTCAACGGTCATACTGACGTCGTGCCCGTGGGCGATGCCGCCGCCTGGGCGCATGACCCGTTCGGCGGTGACATCCTTGACGGTGTGTTGTGGGGGCGCGGTGCCACGGACATGAAGTCCGGGGTTGCCGCCTTTGTGGCCGCAGCGGTGGATTTTGTGCGCCAGACGCCGCCCGATGGCGCGCTGATCGTGGCCATTACCGGCGATGAGGAGGGTGTGGGGCGGGACGGCACGCTTGCGCTATTGGATGATATGGCGGCGCGCGGCGAACGCATGTCAGTTTGCCTTGTGGGCGAACCCACCTGCCCTGAAACCTTGGGTGATATGATCAAGATCGGGCGGCGCGGCTCGATGACGGCTTATATTACCGCGACCGGGGTGCAGGGCCATTCGGCCTACCCGCACCGTGCCAAAAACCCGCTGCATGCGCTGGTTGATCTGTTGGCCGTGTTGACCGCGATGCCGCTGGATGGCGGGACCGAACATTTCGACGCCTCGACGCTGCAAATCACCACGGCCGATTGCGGCAACCCGGCCAACAACGTGATCCCCGCGCGGGCCACCGCCACCGTC
>NZ_JBLJBV010000073.1:0-26201 GCF_047638075.1 Phaeovulum sp. | reverse complement strand
CCCGCAGCGAGATCATCCCGCCGCTCCCGTGGTCTATTTTTGCACCGCCGCTTACGCTGATGGCGGCATCACCTTGTATTTCCAAAACGAATCTCCCGGCAAGGACAAGGAAGCGAACTGGCTGCCCGCTCCCAAGGGTCCGTTCTGGGTCATCCTGCGCCTTTACTGGCCGAAGGAGGCGGCGTTAAACGGCACCTGGAAGGCTCCCGCCGTCGAGCGCGTGACCAACTGATTTTTGGGCCGCCCGGCGAGAAAGCTCACCGGGCGGCCTCAAGCTATTTTGCAATGAACTTGCGAGAACGATATCCGATCATCCACGCGCCTGACCTCGCCATTGGCCCATCTCATTGCTGCAAGCAGATACTGCCGGACAATGGATGGTGCCTTGGGCTTCTGGAATGCCTATCGCGAGGTCTTTGCCGCGGCGAAAGAACAGCGCTGCCGGTTCCACAAAAAGCGCAACGAGCTGAACGCGATGCCGAAGTCGGTTCAGGCCAAGGCAAAGGGCCATCTGCACGACATCCATTGGCCAGCAGGGTATTGCGCAGCAATGCCCCAAGAGGCTGGCAGGCTGGGATCAAGCAACTTCAAAAGGCCGCCTAATCACGCCGTCAACAACTTTCGGGCATAGCTCACGGGTTTTTGGGATGATCTTCTCGTTGCTGAGAGTACTTCTCTGAGGTCAAGCTTGGTCAGTCACTCGAATAAGGTTGAAATTTTTCTTAGCCACAATATGAGTAACTTGGCGCGCCGTGGTCCATTTGTTCCGGGTCGACATCAGAGGAATCGCGTTTGGGCGTGAGATCGTGAGGGGCGGCTCTTGCGCTGACAGCGAGATGGATTCTGGACGGGGGATTCATCCCTCGGAGTCCGTCACCACCATGCAAATATTCCTGTCGGCTTTGACATCATCCCGGATCCTCGCGCTAAGAACGCGTGCCACGACCTCGGGGAACTGTTAGTGATTGCTTTCGTTTCGGTGCTCTGTAGGTCGGCATCCTGCGCCGAGATGGCGGCTTTCGGGCATGCAAAAGAGAGCTTTTTCAGGGGCTTCCTGAAACTCAAACATGCCATCCCGTCGCACGACACCTTTTCGGAAGTGTTCCGGATGATCGATCCATAGGCGCTTGATGCCGCCTTCGGCAAGGTGCTCGCAGAGGTGGCCGCGCTGCTTCGTGACCCGGCAACATCGCCGTCCTGCGCCGCCGTGTGCTCGACCTCCTCCGCAGGGACACCGCAAGCGGATCCCTCTCCATCAAACTCAAGCGCGCAGGGTGGGACAACGCCTTCTTACGTCGCATTCTCAATGGCAAAAAAACCGCATGAGCCAAACGCGATTGCCCTGGGGTCGACATACCGGCGCCGGGATCGCCCGTCACCAGTTTTCGCGCAGGCCCACAGATCCACCCGCAATCATGATATTGCCGCCGAGCCATCCTTTGGCCCTTGTGCAGGGTTAAAGCTTTTTCAGCCAGATCCGACGTAAGGTGCCCAACAGATTTCGCATATTGGCGACAAGCCCCGCTGATCGTGCGTTACGCCAAAGATAGAACCCACGATACCGGGGCAGCGCGCGTCCCGTCAGTTTCAGGGCGGCCAGTCTTGCCAACACAAGCCGTCGTTTGCCGGTCTGGCCTGGCTGGATCGCGGCCAACTTCTCTGTCTCAAAGCCCGATATTTCCAGACTGCCCGCAGCGACAGCACTCTGAACCAGCTTCAGCCCCTTGACGGTACGGCTGACAATCAGGCTAATACCCTCACGTTCAATGAATACCGGATAGCCGCGCGCATCTGCCTCCCAGGCGTCTGCGCAGACCACATCGGCAAAGCCACCCGTGCCATCGGGGCATATCTTGCACCGGAACTGGACATGACGGGACAAGATCCCCCCCCAACTGTCCGCGTAACTCATCTGGCGTTGCGTGCCGTCTTGTAGTGTTGCCGTTGCAAAGCCCGGCCAGCCATCACCACGATAGCGAAACGAGGTTACATCATCTTCTGGCGCGCCCAGCTGACCCAGGACTTCGCGGGCGCCAGCCAGGCTTGGAACGCCCGCACAAAAGAATGACAACATATAGGGAAACCGCGCCGCCACCCGGTCATCGAATGCCTCCATCGCCCGAAGCGTCGACACATCGCACGGCTTGCCGACAAAAGCATAGCGAAGGGTGCTGTCAAGATAGGTGTCGATACCCTCAAGCGGGGCTGACGGGGCGTAGCGTGACCCTGCATTGGCAAAAACGGCTGCCGCGTTCAGACTGAGGACGGTCTTGTTACCGATCGGCAGCAGCGGATCGGCGCCCACCTGCACGACGCCATCAACGGCGCCGGTTTCCAGAAGATGTACCAGCAAAGCAGACAGCGCCCCACCAGAGGAGCCATTTCGACGCATGTCAGGATTGGTTGCATGGCCCTGATTCATGGAAATCAGCGGGCCCCAGAGAGGGTGGTCAAAGCGGCCAGCCGGGTCTTGGGTCACCCGCACGCCGGGGCAGATCAGGCTGAACCGCTCTTCGAACCGGGCAGGAACAGGCTGGGACTGAACAGGGCGTAGATACCCGTCTTCTGAGATGTGCATCGTTACGGCATTGGGGGCCAACGCCGCACAGCCGCCGCAGCCACAACAAAGTTGACCGTCAAGTACCGCTTGCAACGTGGGGGACGGCTTGTAGGTCATGCCCGCGCCTGCTTTGCAGATGCGACGCGCAATTGATCAACAAGCGCGGTTTCATAAAGGTCCAGCCGCATTAGCCCGCGCGCAAGGCATTGCGCCATTTCATCTGCTATCGCTTGCCGGCGTGTCAACGCCTCACCGAACGCCGCGACGATCTGTTCCGTATTGTCTGTGGTGCAGTCCACCAGCGGCGTATAGCCAATGGCCCCGAACAAGCCTGCAAATTTCCGGCTATAGGCCATGGGAAGAACCGGCACCCCCGAGGAAAACGCGGCAATACAGGCGTGCATCCGCCCCCCCGCAAAAAAGTCGAGACCGGATATATAGCCTTTCGCGGCGATGGGATCGCTGAACTTGGGCGCGAGGATCACCGAGGGAAACTCTTTCGCCAAGGCCATATTGGTACGATGATCATCCTCGACGGCGAAGCGCTCGGATATGACGTGGGGCACCAGATGCACCTCGATACCCGGCTGGGCGGTAAGCCGGGTCAACAGGGCGCGGATCACTTCGGGATAGGGGCTACGCAGGCCAAACATGTTGTCACGCGTATAGCCGCCGCTGAAAAGCAACCCCGACACATTCAGGCCGATACGCACCGGACCATCCTGAGGCTTTGCAGCAGGCGCATACGGCAAACGCAGCGCCACATCGCTGGCCGCGATGATCTTGCCGCGAAAGCCCAGATCACGCAGGAAAGCAACAGACAGGTCATCACGCGCCGCGACAACCGTGGCACGGTTCATCACCCCCAGCGCAAGCCTGCGCACCCATGGCCGTTTGAACGGCCCAATCGTTTGCGGGCTAAGGACAAGCGGGCGCCGCGCCAGTAACGTCAGCACCTTGGAGGCCAGAACGGTGCCAAACCGCTTCAACCCATAGATATCGGCAAAACTGTCGCCCGCACCGATATCCAGCACCAGATCGCAACGTCTGATCTGACTGAAAAGCCCGCTACGCGGCTTTATGAAATCTTTCAGGCGCAGGCCAACGATATGAACATTGTCGCGTTCGAAATAAGGGGTATCAGCATCAGTCCAGCCCAGAATCACGAACTCGACCGATACACCGGCCTTGCGTGCGGCTTCTTCAACGATGGCAATGTTGGACAGGGTCAGCGCGCCGACCCCAAGGTTTTCGGAGGTCATCGAATGCCATTGCAGGCCCACACGAATCTTTCTCATGGCTTGTGTCATGTGGCAGTTATCCCCCGGAAAAATCTCCGCCTGTAGCGGTAAATCTCTTGTTGCATAATGTCTAATCTTATCCACAGAGATGGTGGTTGATATCTTTATATCTGGAAAAGCAGATTATGGCTGATCGTAAGGATATTTGCATTAACGCCCTTGGAAATTAAAATAGACCTTTTGATTATCAACACAAATTACAGTGTTCGATTTATGTCATAAAAACCACGAATATGCCTTATTTCAATAGCTTTCGGGCTCTTCCCCTGTTAAGACTGGTTAGTGAAGATATGCAATCTTCTGTTATTAGTGGGAGAGTCTAACATGACCGTTAGAAATCTTTGTGCAGCAGCGATCATCGCCTCTTCCGCGGCTTTCGCTGCTGAAGCGGCGACGTATCCGACCTTTGTGCTTGATACGAGCGCTTCAACAATTGACGTGACGCAGAATTCTGGGTGTACCTTTTTCTCATGTGCAACTTTGTCTGGCACGTTTGGTGCGGGCGCGACGGGATTCAACTGGACCCCAACTTCACCAACCGACTCGGTTGGTGTAAGTGATTTCTTCAACTGGTCGGTCAGTGGTGCCGGTATTGAAGGTTTCAGTGTTGCGGTAACGCTTGCATTCTCATCGCCTGAATCGGTGGTGGCGAATGGTAGCGGCAGTGGCTGGTTCAAGACCCTTTTCGGTGTAGTTTCGGGTGGAAAACTGGTCTGGGACACGATCAATCCGGTTGTTTTTGCGGACGGCTCGCAGCTGGATATCGCGTTTGACAATGTTCATGCGTTCGGCTTCGGCAACAGCACAACTTCGGGTGCAACGTTCACTGGCAATACCATTGCGGCGGTTCCGCTTCCGGCTTCGGTGCCGATGCTGGCCGCTGGCTTGGTGGCGCTGGGTGCGCTGCGTCGGCGTAAGAAAGACGGCCTCAAAAAGGCCGCCTGACCTACTGCTTAAGGTATGCACAAAAACTGACCAAGCCCCCGCTATGGGGGCTTGGTTTTTTGTGCTTTCAGTCCAATCACACATGACGTCTTGCCCACTGAATGACCTCAACGGATATGGATCGCGGTGCTTTCAAAAAAGCAACGCTGTTCCCGTATAAAGGTGCTGGGTCGTTTTCTGCGGTCCGTTTCAGCCAGTGCGTAACGTGAACGAGACAATTCAACTCAGGATCGGGCCGTTGATTGCCTTGACCCTATACGCAACAGACAAATGGCGTGCGTCACTATCGAAGGCGCGTCCAGTGCGGCCTTCGATAGTTTTTAGAGGATTTTGACACCCGGTGCCCGCTCATCCCGGCGGGGGGTCTAAATTAGAATCTCCGCCGTGCTGACCGCAGCACCCCCGTTACATCGCCGCCAGTAGCTCTTCACCCTTGGTCAACTCGCAAACCCCGGCCTCTGCCTCAAGGTTCAGCACCGATACCACACCATCATCAACCACCATCGCATAACGGGATGACCGGTTGATAAGCCCCAGCGCGGGCGCTGAAAAATCCATGCCCAGCGCTTTGGTGAGCGCCGCCGAAGGATCGCCCAACAGGGTAATTCCGGCCTTTTCGGCACCGGTCGATTCGCCCCAGGCTTTCAACGCAAACGGGTCATTGACGGCAATACAGATCACCTCTTCAACGCCTTTGGCGCCAAACGCCTCGCGGGTGCGCATAAAGCTGGGCATGTGCGCAGTCGTACAAGCCCCGGTAAAAGCCCCCGGCAAACCAAAGATCACCACCTTGCGATCTTTCAGTTTGTTCGCCAGATCTACAGCCTCGGGCCCCTCTGCGCCCATTTGCAGCAGTGTAGCTCCGGGAAGTTTATCTCCAACGGAAATCGTCATAACAGTCTCCCTGTCGCGTTGCGTATCAGCTACCGCTAGATATAGGCTCTGTCCGGCAGCGCGACCAGTATGGAGAGTAACATGTCCGGCATCATCATTATCGGCGCAGGTCAGGCGGCGGCGTCCCTGGCAGTAAAATTGCGCGGACAGGGGTATGAAGCGCCGATTACCGTGATGGGTGATGAACCGGTAACCCCCTACCAGCGCCCACCGCTGTCAAAGGCCTATCTGCTGGGCGAGATGCCAGTTGACCGGCTGACTCTGCGGGCGGATGGGTTTTGGGCCGATCAGGATATAACCCTGCGGCTGGGCGCCCCTGTCACCTCTATCAACCGCGCCGCCAAAACCGTGATCCAGGGCGGCGAGACGGCTGGCTATGAGCAGCTTGCGCTGACCACTGGCGCCACTCCGCGCTACCTGCCCGCCGCCATGGGGGGGCATCTTTTCGGCGTCTTTACGGTGCGCACGCTCGCGGATGTGGATGCGATGGCACCCCATTTTTCCAATGGCGCACGATTGGTGGTCATCGGCGGCGGCTATATCGGGCTGGAGGCGGCGGCGGTTGCCTCTAAACTTGGCCTGAAAGTAACTCTGATCGAATCCGCCGCGCGCATTCTGGGCCGCGTTGCCTGCGCCGAAACTGCCAATGCAGTCCGCACAATGCACGCCGATCACGGTGTCACCATTCTGGAGGGGGCCGCCATTTCCCGGATCACCGGCGACACCCATGCCACCGGCGTCGATCTGGCCGATGGCCGCCACCTGCCTGCTGATTTCATCATCACAGGCATCGGCATCACCCCTAATACCGATCTGGCCAAGGCCGCTGATTTGGTCATTGATAACGGCATTGCCGTGGATGAACACGGGCGCACCGCCGATCCGGCAATCTGGGCGGCGGGGGATTGCGCATCATTTCCCCATCAAAGCGGCAGGCTACGGCTGGAAAGCGTGGGGAACGCCATTGATATGGCCGAATGCGTGGCCGAAAATATGCTGGGCGCGAACCGCGTCTACCAGCCCAAGCCGTGGTTCTGGTCGGATCAATTTGACACTAAATTGCAAATTGCCGGTCTTGGCACCGGATATGACCGAATTGTTGCCCGCGATTCCGAGGGCCAGTCGTTCTGGTATTTCAAAGGCCCCACCTTGCTGGCAATTGATGCGCTCAACGCACCGCGCGCCTATATGATCGGCAAGCGTCTGATAGAGGCGGGCCGGTCGCCCGACCCCGAAACCCTGCCCATGGTGGCAGATCTAAAGGCACTACTGTGAGGATTGTCGGCGGTAGCGCGCGGGGGTTGAAGCTGGCCGACGTTGGCGAGGGTGACACCGCAGCACATCTGCGCCCCACATCCGACAGGGTGCGGGAAAGCATCTTCAACCTGCTGATCAACGGCACCCATGGCAACCCGATCCCCAGCGCACGGGTGCTGGATCTGTTTGCCGGAACCGGTGCACTGGGGCTTGAGGCGCTGTCACGCGGTGCTGCGCACGCCACACTGGTCGACGATGGCCCGGCCGCTTTGACATTGATGCGCCGCAACATCGCGCTGATGCGCGGGCCGGATGCGCAGATTCTGCGTCAGAACGCCACCCGCCTGCCGCCCAATCCCGGACCGGCCTACGGGTTGATCTTTCTGGATCCGCCTTATGGCAAAGACCTGGGCGGGGCGGCACTGACCTCGGCGCTTACGGGGGGCTGGATCGCCCCCGGCGCAATGATCGTGTGGGAGGAAAATACCCCGCCGCCTGCCCCTGATCCGCTGACCCGGATTGACCAGCGCAAATACGGCAGCACCGTTATCACCCTGCTCAGAATGCCGGGGTGACAGGCACCGCATCCAACCTCTGCCAGCCCTTTCAGGCCCAGGTCGGGTAGAACCGCGCCGCTGGCGACAAGGTGAATATTTCGCAGCCATCTGCGGTAACGCCCACAGAATGCTCAAACTGTGCGCTTAGTGATTTGTCCCGGGTGACGGCGGTCCAGTCATCGGCCAGAACCTTGGTTTCAGGGCGCCCCAGATTGACCATTGGTTCGATGGTGAAAAACATGCCCTCTTCCAATACCGGACCCGAGCCCGCGCGCCCATAGTGCAGCACATTCGGTGGCGCGTGAAAGACCCGGCCCAACCCGTGACCACAAAAATCGCGCACGACAGACATCCGGTTAGCCTCGACATAAGTCTGGATTGCGTGGCCGATATCGCCAAAGGTATTTCCCGGCTTTACCGCCGCGATGCCGATCATCAACGATTCATGGGTGACTTCTATCAACCGCTCGGCTTTGCGCGACAGGTTTCCCGCGACATACATCCGGCTCGTATCGCCATACCAGCCGTCCAGAATCACGGTAACATCAATATTCAGGATATCGCCATCCTTCACGACCTTTGGCCCCGGAATTCCATGGCAGACGACATGGTTTACCGAAATGCAAGACGCGTGCTGATAGCCGCGGTAGCCAATGGTAGCCGATTTTGCGCCCGCCTCGGTAACGCGGTTGCGCACGAAATCATCCAATGCCTCGGTTGTGACACCGGGCGTTACCAGCGGGGCAACTTCGTCCAGAATCTGCGCAGCCAGATAGCCAGCGGCCCGCATTCCTTCAAAATCATTGTCTTCGAAAATTCGGATACCGTCTTTGGTCAGACGGCCACGGGTCTCTTCCACGGGGCTTCTCCATCTCGGTCGCGGCCTAGATAATCACAAAACGCGGCCTTGACCAGTGCCGGCCCTTCACAAGCGTTATCTACGCCCTATACCTTGGCAACAAAGGAGCCAATCATGCCAAACCCCACCGCCGCCGCCCTGATCATCGGTGATGAAATTCTGACCGGCCGTACCCGCGAAGGTAACGGTCATTTTCTGGCGGGGGTGCTGGCACAAACCGGCATTGACCTAAAGGAAATTCGCGTCATCGGGGACGATCACGCCACCATCGTCGCCGCTGTGCGCGAATTGGCGGCGGGGCATGACCATCTGTTCACCTCGGGGGGGATCGGACCCACGCATGATGACATCACCGCCGATGCGGTTGCCGATGCCTTCGGGGCAACCATTTCCATACGGGATGATGCCTATGCGATTCTGGCCGCGCATTACGCCACCACGGGGATGGAGTTCAACGCCGCCCGCCAGCGTATGGCGCGCATCCCGGCTGGCGCGCGTCTGATTGACAACCCGGTGTCAGCGGCGCCGGGGTTCAGCCTTGGCAACACCTATGTAATGGCAGGTGTGCCCAATATCTTTCAGGCGATGGTGGCCAGCGTCCTGCCCACCCTTACCGGAGGCAAGCCCCTGATCAGCCTGTCCTTGCGGGTCATGCAGGCCGAATCTTCGGTGGCCCAGGCGTTTGGCGCGCTTGCCGCCAGAATGCCCGATATTTCCATGGGGTCATATCCGTTCGTAAAGGATGGCGCTTACGGCACCAACCTGGTGGTGCGCGGCACCGATGCCGCGCGGGTTGAAGCAGGGCACGCACAGTTGCGCGCCCTGTTCCCGGAGGGGCAATGACCGATCCGATCTTTGAGGTGATCGACGCAACCTGGCCTGCCGCTGCATTCCGAAACGCCGGTGCCTTTGTGCTGCGCGAAGGCAAGGGTGGCGGCAAACGGGTTTCGGCGGCCAGCGCAGGCGATGATTGGGCGCAAAGCGACATTGATCTGGCCGAGGCGGCGCACCGCACCCTTGGCCAGAACGCGCTGTTCATGGTCCGTCCGGGCGAACAAGGGCTGGATACTGCCTTGGCGCAGCGCGGATACCGCGTGATAGACCCGGTGACGGTGCTTTCGGCACCGATCGACATACTGATCACCGAAACCCCGCCGCCGATCACCACATTTTGCGTCTGGCCGCCGTTGCAGATTATCCGCGATATCTGGGCCGAAGACGGAATTGGCCCCAGCCGTCTCGCCGTAATGGACCGCGTTGCCGGCCCGAAATGTGCCGTTCTTGGCCGTACGGAGGACCGGGCCGCAGGGGCCGGTTTTGTTGCGCTGCATCATAGGACCGCCATGTTGCATGCGCTATGTGTGCTGCCGCAACTGCGCCGCCGGGGTCTGGCAGGGTGGATGCTGCGCCAGTCGGCACTATGGGCCAAGGCCAAGGGTGCCCACAGCTATGCGCTGGCCGTAACCCGCGCCAACACCAGCGCCATTGCGCTTTATGAAAGCCTCGGCATGATTGAATCCGCGCGCTATCACTACCGGATCAAGGCTGACATCACAGCGGACGGGCCGCACGAATGAAACCACTTGCCCTTATTGCCTGCCTTGCCGCCTTTCCAGCCTCTGCACAGGGGATCGCTGACAGCCTTCACCTGCCCACCGGGGCCGAAGTCACCGCGACCCGCACCAGCCCCGCCGCCAGCACCCTACTGCCCACCGGCCCTTGGACCGAAGCGGGCTTTGACCGCCTGCCGCTGGAAGGGGCCATTTACCAGACGGCATGGCGGATTCGCGCCTCGGCCCAGACGACGCTGCAACTGCTGGAGCCGCTCCGCGCGCAGATCGACGCGGCCGGTTTCACCCTTCTTTTCGCCTGCGAAACCGAAACCTGTGGCGGCTTTGATTTTCGCTACGATACCGAAACCCTGCCCGAGCCCGAAATGCACGTTGATTTAAGCGATTTTCGCTACTTGTCAGCCAAGCGCGACGGACCCGATGGGCCGGAATACCTGGGGCTGATGGTCAGCCGGTCGTCTGAATCGGGCTTTGTCAACCTGATCTCGGTCATGCCGCTGGATAGCGCGGCGATTCAGCCGACAGCCGGGCCAACGCTGCCTGCCGTCTCGGCCGGGTCCGTCCAGACCGCACCGATTGCGCAAGGTCTGGAGCAGAATGGCCATGTCGCGCTGGAGGATCTGACCTTTGAAAGCGGCTCGGCAACGCTGGCGCCGGGCGAGTTTGGCTCGCTTTCGGCGCTGGCGATCTATCTGAAGGCGAATCCTGCCCGACAGGTAACACTGGTCGGACATACCGATGCCCAAGGCGCCCTTGCGGGCAATATTACGCTATCGCGCGAGCGCGCCGATGCGGTGCGCCTTTATCTGATCAACAAGATGGGCGTGCCCGCCGCGCAGCTTGGCGCCGAGGGAGCGGGTTGGCTTGCCCCACGCGCGTCAAACCTGACCGAGGAAGGCCGCGCGCAAAACCGGCGGGTCGAGGTGGTTTTAAGTGCCGCCTGAGTTGTGACTGATGCAGGGGCAGGTTTGGGGCCTACCAGTTGTCAGGCCCCCTGTCGGCAAAGGTCATTGCCAGAAAATCAATGAACGCCCGGACCTTCGGCTGGGTAAAGCGCCCCGGCGGATAAACCGCATAGATACCCAGCGTATCCATGGGCAGATCAGGAAGTGCTTCTTGTACCAGCCCCTTGCTCATCGCGTCGGCGTAAAGGAAGCTGGGCAGATAGGCGATGCCCAGACCCGCAACCGCCGCATGCAGCAGCGATTGCCCGTCATTCACCGTCAGCCACCCCGCCGAGCGCACCTGACGCCGCTCGCCCGAGGGGGCGGTAATCTTCCACACATTCCCCGCCGCCTGATTGGAATAGTGCAGAAGTTTATGGTCGTTCAGATCGTCGATCTTGGCCGGGCGACCGAATTTTTCAAAGTAGCCGGGTGCGGCGATCATCCGGCGTGAGGTTTCGGTCAGCTTGCGCGCACGCAGCGAACTGTCTTCCAGATCGCCCACACGAATCGCCATGTCGAACCCTTCCGAGATCAGCTCGACGTAGCGGTTGTTCAGCACCATATTCACGGTAACATCTGGAAATTCTGACAGAAAATCTCCCAGCACCGGCGACAGTAAATTGACCCCAAAATCCGTTGCCACTGAAATACGCAGCAACCCCGAAGGCGCGATCTGCATCGACGTGACCAGCGCATCAGCCTCGCCCGCGTCGTTCAGCACCCGGCGCGCACGGTCATAATAAGCCAACCCAATCTCAGTTGGCGACACACGCCGCGTCGTTCTGTTCAACAGGCGCGCCCCCAACCGTGCCTCCAGGGCCGAAACATGCTTTGAAACGGCGGACTTGGAAATCCCCATCTTTTTGGCGGCATCGGTGAAGCCGCCCTGATCCACCACCGTGGCAAAGGCTTCCATTTCAGTCAGGCGATCCATTGTACACCCTTTGGGAACATTACGCGTCTGAATCGGGTATCGGGCTCAATTCGGGCGCAAATGCGGCCCTTCGCGGACAATACGGGGGAATTGGGCCGCATCACGTCGGTATCGCTTGGCGTTTAGCGCAACGGATCGCACCGCGCGGCGCGGCGCGGTGCGGGGCCTCTTGGTGGCCAATCTCTTTCGCGGCGCCCAGAGTGGTGAAGGTTGAGCCGGGCCGTGATATCTGCAATGGTCCGGGTTAGCGCAAACGGCGCCCATTTTCTATTGCAGCAAGTTTTCGGAAAGCCATCAAATGTCCAGCAACAACCTGAAGGGCGCGTCTCTGGCACTGGTTGCAATGGGTATTTTTGCTACCCACGATGTGGTGGTCAAAACATTGGGCAGCACGTTCACCGCGTTTCAGATCGTGTTTTTTGCGGCGTTGCTCAGCTTTCCATTGGTGGCGGTAATTTTGCTGAACGACCGGCGCGAGGGGCATCTAAGACCGGTTCACACATGGTGGGTTCTGTTGCGCACAGCTTGCACGGTGATTACTGGGGTAACCGCATTTTATGCCTTTTCGGTGCTGCCTTTGGCACAGACTTACGCAATCTTGTTTGCGTCGCCGTTGCTGATAACCATTCTGGCAATTCCGATTTTGGGCGAAACGGTTCGGTTGCGGCGGTGGGCGGCAGTGGTTTTCGGACTCGTGGGGGTGATGATTGTGCTGCGCCCCGGTCAGGCTGATTTGGGCTTGGGTCATTTAGCGGCGATGACTGCGGCGATATGCGGGGCGCTGGCCGGGGTGATTGTCCGCAAGATTGGCTCTGAGGAACGCGCGGTCGTTTTGTTGATCTATCCGATGATGGCGAATTTTCTGGCAATGGGGGCAATCTTACCGTTCGTCTATGTGCCGATGCAGATTACCGATTTTGGCCTGATGGGGGTCATAGCGGTGTTTGGGTTGACGGCTTCTTTCCTGTCAATTCTTGCCTATCGTGCGGGCGAAGCGGTGATTGTAGCCCCGATGCAGTATTCGCAAATTCTTTGGGCCACTGGCTATGGCTGGTATTTGTTCAATGAAAGGGTCGATGTGCCAACGATAATCGGGGCCGGGGTGATTATCGCATCGGGGCTTTATATCGTGTTCCGCGAAGGGTCTTTGGATGTGTCGGAAAACACGCCGGTATTGCGGACGCGCGGGCGATCGGAAACCGTGACCACGCCGCGTTCTTCGCTGCTGCAACGTTCCCTGAACCTGAAGGGGCGACCGCATCGATGAAGGGACCGCTGAATTATGACGCAAGGCCCTTGCAAATGCCGTGCGGAATCTGTAACCCCCGCCCACACGGTCGGAGCGTAGCGCAGCCTGGTAGCGCACCTGCTTCGGGAGCAGGGGGTCGGAGGTTCGAATCCTCTCGCTCCGACCAATTTCCCGCAGTTTTATAGACAGCTATAAGCACCCTTAGGGGCGTTGCGCAGCACCTGGACCCAGTTAGTAAGCCGCTGGTAAACAGGCCAGATGCGGTAAAATACCCCTTCATGAAAAACGCCCCACACTACCTGAGCCCACGGATAGACATCCGCAACGGACAATCAGGGTATCTCATCCTGCGGCGGGCAGTTTGCACAGGCATTCTACCGGTTCAGAATGATCGCGCTGGATATCGGCAGCACCTGACAGCGCATCCAGTTTCCGGGCAAGCTCCACATCCAGCATTGAGAGGCCATCGCAGTGGTGGGTGGTCAACGTGACATCGACGACATTGTAGATATTCAGCCATTCAGGGTGGTGGCCCATCTTTTCCGCCACTAATGCCGCGCGCGCCATAAAACCCCAGGCTTCGGAAAAATTACGGAACTTCCAGATTTTGCGGATCGCATCGCGGTCGGGGTTTGCGCCCCAGCCAGTTTCGCCCAAGGCGGGCAGAAGGGCGGTGCGCTCAGCTTCGGTCAGGGTAACTACGGTCATGTTTCAGCCTCCGGCGTGTGGTGATACGGGCCATAGCGCGTGAGGGCGGTGATTTCTGCCCCGACGGCGGCGCGTTCGTTTTCAAGGTAGCCTGCCACAGCGCGTTGGAAAGCCGGATCGCGCAGCCAATGGGCAGAATGGATGGCTACCGGCAGATAGCCGCGTGCCAATTTATGTTCGCCCTGCGCCCCGGCCTCAACACGCGACAGGCCGTGGGCAATGGCCCAATCAATGGCCTGATGGTAGCACAACTCGAAATGTAGATGCGGGTGATCCTCAAGACAGCCCCAATAGCGACCAAAAAGCGTCTCCCGGCCAATCAGGTTCAGCGCGCCCGCAACCGGCGTATCGCCCCTTTTGGCCAGCACCAGCAGCACATCATCGCGCATGTCATGCAGCGCATCAAAAAACGCGCGGGTCAAATAAGGGTGGCCCCATTTGCGGGCACCTGTGTCCTGATAAAAGGCCCAGAACGCGTCCCAATGCGCGGGGGTGATCTGATCACCTGTCAGCGCATGGATTGTGCCGCCAAAGCCCTGTGCCTGCGCCCGTTCGCGGCGCAGGGCCTTGCGCTTGCGTGACGTCAGCGTGGCTAGAAATTCATCAAACGTGGCGTAACCGCGGTTGTGCCAGTGATATTGCTGGGTCACGCGCGGCAAAAATCCCATCCTCGCCGCCGCATCAGATTCGTCCTTTGTGCAAAAGGTGATGTGGGCAGAGGAAAGCCCCGATTCCTCGGTGATCTTGCGTATAGCCTCAAGCAGCGCGGCCCGCCCCTCAGCCTCATGCCCAGGCAGCGTTAAAAGGCGGCGACCGGTCACCGGGGTAAAGGGCACCGCACATTGCAGCTTTGGGTAATAGCGCCCGCCGGCGCGTTCATAAGCATCGGCCCAGCCGTGATCAAAGATGTATTCGCCCTGCGAGTGCTGCTTGACGTAAAGGGGCGCCGCCGCGATCATTTGCCCCGCCCGATGCGCCACCAAGGGCCGCGACACCCAGCCGCTGTCTGCCCCAACCGAGCCCGAGCGTTCCAACGCCAGCAAAAAGCGGTATGTGGTAAAGGGATCCACCGCGCGCCCGGTAGCAGCTTCGGGGCAGGCGCAGGCATCCCATTCTTTAGCTGAAATTTCAGAAAACCCTGATAGTAACGTTATTTCAACTGGTTCACCCATGCCTGCCCCCACGCTTTTCCGTATTGCAACTGGCGTGACTTGCGCGCGCGTCAAGCGGGGAATGGCGCCAGATACTGCTCAAAAGTGATGTTATCCGCATGCTGGCGCGCAATGCGCTCGGCCTCGGGGGTGCGCACTGTCCAGCACAGGATCCTGGCCCCCTTGGCACGCAGTTCAGCCACACGCGGGCGGGCAAGGTCACCCACCTCGTGCGAGATGAAGGCGGCCCCGGTGCGGTTGTAATCGGGGATTTCGCGCAGATGGTCGCGGGTGGCGGCGGGGATCAGGGGCCAATCCTTAAGGCGGTAAGACGAGGTTATCAGCCCCACAGCAACATCGGGTGCGGCGCGGTGAAAAGCAGCCACGGAATGGGGGTTGAACGACATCACCGCAACCGGGCCTGCGTAGCCTTTCAGTGCACCCGCCACCGCCAGTTCCAACCCGCCAACCGCAGGGCCCAAGGCCCCGTCCTGATCCTTGATCTCGATCAGCAGCGGCACTTTGCCGCCGACGATTTCCAGCACCTCGACCAGCGTCGGAATACCGTCTTCAGCGTCCAGCAAACGGCGCGAAGACAGGTCCGCCGCAGTCAGCGCTGCCACCCGCCCGCCGACACCGGTCAGGCGCCGCAAGTCATAGTCATGAAACACCATCGCAACCCCGTCAGACGAAGGCTGCACATCAATCTCAATCCCATAGCCAGCCTTGACCGCGGCGCGCACAGCTGCACGCGAATTTTCCGGTCGCCCTGCCGCGCGGTCGTGCAATGCGCGGTGCGCGATGGGCAAGTGTAGAAAATCAGCGTGCAGCAGGGCCATCACTCAACCTCGAAAACCGCCTCAATCTCAACCGCAACGCCACGCGGCAACGCCGCTGCCGACACCGCCGAGCGGGCATGCCGTCCGGCATCGCCCAGCACGGCAACCATCATATCGGAACAACCATTGATAACCTCGGGCTGATCGGTAAAATCAGGGGTGGAATTGACAAACCCGGCCAGCTTTATCAGCCGTTTCACCCGGTCCAGGTCGCCGCCACAGGCCGCCTGAGCCTGCGCCAAAAGCGCCAGTCCACAGCGCTGCGCAGCTGCTGCGCCTTCTGCCACTGTCATGGTGTCACCCACGCGGCCGGTGATCAGCCCGTCAGGTCCAGCCGAGATCTGACCCGAGACGAACAGCTGGTTGCCGCTACGCACGAACGGCACATAATTTGCCGCCGGTGCCGGTGCATCCGGTAGTTCAAGCCCCAGTTCCGCCAGCCGTGACGTAATTTTGCCCATGATTCCCTCCGTTCAATGTTGACGAGAGGCTAAGCGCACATCGCTGGCCCCTCAACCCCCCATTCTGCATGATCATTTGCCACACGGGCACGCAGGTTAGGCCACCAGCGCCTCGGCCCGCTTCAAATCAACCGAGACCAGTTGACTGACGCCCTGTTCCTGCATCGTCACGCCGTATAGCCGGTCCATTCTGCTCATCGTTACCGCGTGGTGGGTGATGATCAAAAAGCGCGTGTCGGTTCGGCGTGTCATCTCATCCAAGAGGTCGCAAAATCGGGTGACGTTCGCATCATCCAGTGGGGCGTCGACTTCATCCAGCACGCAGATCGGCGCGGGGTTGGCCAGAAACACCGCAAAAATCAACGCCATCGCCGTCAGCGTCTGTTCGCCCCCCGACAGCAGGCTAAGCGTGGCCAGTTTTTTACCCGGCGGCTGGCACATGATCTCCAACCCGGCTTCCAGCGGATCATCGGATTCAACCAAAACAAGGTTTGCGTCGCCGCCGCCGAAAAGATGGGTGAACAGCAGCCGGAAGCTTTCGTTGACCTGTTCAAAGGCGGTCAGCAGCCGTTCACGGCCCTCGCGGTTCAGCCCAGAAATCCCGGCGCGCAGCTTTCGGATCGCCTCTTCCAGATCCGACTTTTCCTGGACCAGCGTGTCATGTTCGGTTTGCACCGCAAGCGCATCCTCCTCGGCGCGCAGATTGACCGCACCAAGGGATTCACGCTGGCGTTTCAGCCGCCCAACCTCGGCATCCAGATCCTCGGCGGTGGGCATCGTGTCGGGGTTGGTCGCAAGGCTTTCCAGCAGGGCCGCCGGGGTAAGTTCGGTTTCCTCAAGGATGCGTTCGGCGGCATAGGCGACGGTTTCGCGGGCCGCTTCGGCGCGGGCCTCGGCGCGGGCGCGGGCCTCGCGGGCCTCGCCGGCGGCGCGTTCGGTGTCACGTTCGGCCATCTGCGCATCGCGCAGGGCGATTTCGGCGGCAACCAACGCGTCGGTGGCACGGGTTCGGCGCGTCTCGGCATCGTTGATCGCGTCGGACAGTTCTTCGCGTTTGGCGGCCAGTTCGGCGGGGGCGGCGCTGGCATCGCGCAGCTCTTCCTCGGTTTCCAGCTTGCGGTCGGCCAGTTCTGCCGAACGCTTTTCTGCGGTTTCCAGCCGGTGCCGCCAGCCCGACACTTCCTTGGTGATTTCTTGCCGCCGCCGCAAACGGGCCTCACCCTCGCGGCGGATTTCGTCATGGCCTGACCGGCGCGTCAGCATGGTCACCCGCGCGGCTTCGACCGCCATTTTTACCGCGTCCACTTCGGCGCGCGCGTTGCCCAGGTCGGGCAGGTCCGCCAGGCTGGTTTCAGCCTCGCGCAGGCGGGTGCGGGCCTCCATCGCCTCTTGTTCGTGCCGGGTTACGGCCAGCCGGGCCGATTCCAGCTTGCCCCCGGCGATCGAGCGGTCGGCCTCGGCGCGGCTTAGCGCGCGGCCCGCTTCGGCAACGCGGCGGTCGGCGTCACGGCGCGCGTCACGGGCGCGGGCGTCGGCGGCGCTGGCCTCGGCCAAAGCGCGGGTCAGCGATTCATGCGCCTGACGGGCGCCCTCGGCACGGGCGGCGACATCTTCAAGGTCGCGCTTGAGTTCCACCAGCCGGTTCAGTTGTTGTAGCCGCAATGCGGCTGCTGATGGCGCGTCTTCGGCACCGGCGCGGAACCCGTCCCAGCGCCACAGATCACCCGCGGGCGACACCAACCGCTGCCCCGGCGCCAGCGCCGCTTGCAGCCGCGCGCCCGTGACCCGGTCAGGCACCAGTCCGATCTGCGCGATCCGCCGCGCCAGAACGGCGGGCACGCGGGCATGGTCCGACAACGGTTGCGCCCCTGCGGGTAGTGGTTGCGCCGCCTCATAGTCGGGCAAAACGCCCCAGCCGGATGCGGCCTCGGCCCCCACCTCGGGTGCGCGCAGATCGTCGGTCAATGCCGCACCCAAGGCCGCCTCATAGCCCTTGTCCACCTGCACCCGGTCCAACAACTGCTTGCCGGTCGCGGTTTCGCGTTCGACCAGCCGGGCAAGCGCGGCCACTTCGGCGCGCAGCGCGCCCGCTTCGCCCTCGGCCTCGGAACGGGCGGCGCGTGCGGTTGATTCGCGGGTCTGGATGGCAGCGCGGGCTTCTTCGGCGTGGATCAGCGCCTCTTCGGCGGTTTCTGCGGCCTCTTCGGCGGCCTCCTGGGCCTCTTCGGCGGCGGCGAAATCTTCGGCGGCGCGGGCAAGGGCGGCCCCGGCATCGGTGGCGGCCTGGGTGGCACGCCCGGCCTCGGCTTCGCTTTTCTCGGCAGTGGCGCGGCTATCGGTCAGTAGACGGTGCGCCGATTGGTGGCGGGCGGACAGCCGTGCCACATCCTCGGTCATTTCGGATAAATCCGCCTCGCGGTTTTGCAGGATCTGTGCGGCTTCGGCGGCGGCATCGGTGGCATCGCCAAGCCGCGCTTCGTGCCCTTCCGATGCTTTGGCAATCTGGCCCTGTTCCCAGTCCAACCGCGCAATCGTTTCGCCCGCATCGCGGTTCAGCCCGGCTTCGCGGTCCATATCGCGGGCAAGTTGGGCGATCCGGCCGGTCAGGGTCTCGATCATCTGGCGGGCGCGGTTTTCCTGATCGGTCAGCGCATCGCGCTGCACCGTCAGGCGTTGCAGGATGGCGCCGGAAATCGCCTCTTCTTCCCGCAGGGCGGGCAGGACATCTTCGCGCGCCGCACGAGCCTTGGTTGCGGCACGGGCGGCCAGTTCGGCGGCTGCGGCGGCTTGCGCGCGCGCGGTCAGGCCGGTTTCGGCCTCTTGCCGGGCGTCATCGGCCTCGCGCCAGCGGCGATAGAGTAACATGCCTTCGGTCCGGCGCAGATCATTGCCAATTTCGCGGTAGCGGGCAGCCTGCCGGGCCTGCCGGGCCAACGTTGCCAGCTGCGCTGCCAACTGCTCGATCACGTCATCGACGCGCAGCAGGTTCTGTTCGGCGCCGTTCAGCTTCAGCTCGGCCTCATGGCGGCGCTGATAAAGACCAGAGATCCCCGCCGCCTCTTCCAGAATCCGCCGCCGCGCCTTGGGGCGAGCGTTGATCAGTTCGGCAATCTGGCCCTGCCGCACCAATGCGGGGCTATGGGCGCCGGTCGAGGCATCGGCAAACAGCATCTGCACATCGCGGGCGCGCACATCCTTGGTGTTGACCTTATACGCCGATCCGGCGTCACGCGTGATCCGACGAACGATCTCCAACCCGTCGGCGTCGTTGAAGCCAGAGGGGGCGAGCCGTTCGCTGTTGTCGATGCTTAGCGAAACCTCGGCAAAGTTGCGTGCGCCCCGGCTTGCCGCCCCGGCAAAGATCACATCTTCCATGCCGTCGCCCCGCATCGCGGTGGGGCGGTTTTCACCCATGACCCAGCGCAACGCCTCCAACAAGTTGGACTTGCCGCAGCCATTTGGCCCCACAACGCCCGTCAACCCGTCATGGATCACCAGATCCGTGGGGTCCACGAAGCTTTTGAAACCGTTGAGGCGAAGGCGTGAAAAGCGCAAATCGTGACCTTTTGATGATTCCTGCGAGTCGGGGATTGTTGGCCGTGCGCGTGCCGCTGTCAATCGCCAGACCCACGATATGGCGGTCATCCGCGCGTTATCCACAAAATATGTGGATCTGCCGGGTGGCCTGCCACCGCATCACCCTTTTGCTTTGCGCGAATCTGCCCTAGCGTGATGCAAATGGGAACGGAGGCGTTGATGATACCTGCACTTGCCATCATCTTGTTATTTCAACTTGTCGGAGAGATCATATCACGCGGTTTGGGGCTGACCCTACCGGGGCCGGTTCTGGGCATGGTCGGTCTATTGGCCGCCTTCCTGATGGTGCCGGCGCTGGCCAGAATGGTGCGCCCCACCGCGCAGGGGCTACTGGCGCATCTGTCGCTGCTGTTCGTGCCCGCCGGGGTTGGGGTGGTCGCGCATTTCGGGATCTTGCGCGCCGAAGGGTTGGGGCTAGCCGTCGCGCTGGTGGTTTCGACCATCGCCGCAATTGCGGTGGGGGCGCTGACCTTCAGCGCTGTGGCGCGCCTGACCGGGAACCGCGCCGATGAGTGATCCCGCCCTGATCTGGAGCTATCTTTCGCGCGAACCGCTACTGTGGCTGACCGCGACCTTATTGGCCTATTGGGCGGGCGACGCGGCCTTTCGGGCGTCGGGGCGCACGCCCTTTGTCAACCCGGTGCTGGTTGCGGTAATCTTGCTGGCGTTGGTGCTGTGGGCGACCGGCACGGGCTACCCCGAGTATTTTGAGGGGGCCAAATTCGTTCACTTCATGCTGGGCCCGGCCACCGTGGCGCTGGCCGTGCCGCTTTATGGCAACCTTGCCGCCGTGCGCCGTGCGGCACTGCCAATGCTGGCGGCACTGTTTGCGGGGTCGTTCACAGCCGTTTTCAGCGCGCTTGCGATCGCTTGGGCGATGGGGGTGGAGCCAACGGTTCTGGCCTCGCTTGCGCCAAAATCCGCAACCGCACCCGTCGCGATCGGCATTTCCGAAGCGATGGGCGGTGCGCCGACATTAACCGCCGTGCTGGTATTGTTGACCGGCATTTTTGGTGCGGTAATTGCCACGCCGCTTTTGAACGCGCTGGGTCTGACAGACTGGCGCGCGCGTGGCTTTGCGGTGGGGGTGGCGGCGCATGGCATTGGCACGGCGCGGGCCTTTCAGGTGCACGAAACCGCGGGCGCCTTCGCCGGTATCGGCATGGGGCTGAACGCGGTGCTGACCGCCCTTTTGGCGCCCTGGGTGCTTAGCTTTTTCGTTTAGGGGCATGGTGCTTGCTGCGCCAAGACGCGCGCAGTCGCGTAGGTGCATCTGGACATGGGCGGGCAGGCGCATTATCTCGGGCGGGACATGGCCAAGAAATCAGACCCGAATTCCAAAGTAATCGCAGAAAACCGCCGGGCGCGGTTCGATTATGCCATTGAGAGCGATCTTGAGGCCGGGATCATGCTGCTAGGGTCTGAGGTGAAATCCCTGCGGATCGGGCAGTCGAACATCGCAGACAGCTATGCCAGCGTCGAAAATGGCGAGTTGTGGCTGATCAACGGCTATATCGCGCCCTACAAACAAGCCGGGGTTTTTGGCCACGAAGAACGACGCCGCCGCAAACTGCTGGTATCGCGCAAGGAATTGTCACGCCTGTGGAACGCCATCGGCCGCGAGGGCATGACGATTGTGCCGCTGGTGATGTATTTCAACGACCGTGGCACGGTAAAGATCAAGCTGGGCATCGCCAAGGGCAAGAAGCAGGCCGATAAGCGCGCCACAGAAGCCAAACGCGACTGGGATCGCCAGAAGTCACGGTTGCTGAAACAAAGCCGTTAAAGGCAACGTGTGCCGGGGCCGTCACTAAACAGGCCGGCGGCGCAGAAACCTCAACGTTCCCATGGCGCCTTGTTCGGAAATCGCTGGCTTAGAAAGCGCTGCACTGCGCTATGCCAGTTTGCCGCAGGTTTTTCGGTTCCACCTTCGTTGATGCAGATGATCTGAAGCGCCGGGTTTGCGGCGGCTTCCAACTGCGCTTTCCAGCGAATATCCAGCGATTTGACAAAGGCGCTGCTGCAGGTCGCCATAGCGGCACGCCCGGTACCATAAGCATAATGGTGATAGAAAAAACTGGTCAGGTTCATATCCGTGGGGCTGCGAAAACGGTTCGTGCGCATTTGCGAAATTTCATCGCCAAAACGTATCTCGATTTCTTCAAGCACTGAACGGCGCAGCGCAAAGGTGGTGTGCCGGTGTAACTGCGTCGGAACAAAGCCCAAGGCTGAATGGATCACCCGCGCCGAATTTCGCGCTGCATTCAGATAATCCGGGTCCCCAACCCTTATCGCCCCCGACACCATGCCGTAGGGCTCCAGAAATGAGCGCGACGCCCCATTGGCGTCAAAGAAAAAATCCTTGGCCAGCGGCCGCGCAACAAAAACATCGTCGTTGATGTAAATGAAGTTTTCGCAAAGCCCCGGTATCCGGTGCAGGTAGGATTCGATCACATGCGAATTGAAGGTGGGCAGGTGTTCGCCAGCAATGACATCACTGTGCTGAACCCAGACCAATCGGTCACTGTCCTTGGCTAGCCAGTCCGGTTTGGCGCAGTTGGTGAACACATAGATCTTGTTTACCCAAGCAAGGTTTTGCATGACCGAGCGCAGCGAAAAGCGTAGCTCGTCATTGCTATGAAACCGGGATAGCGCGTCCGCATCAGCGCTTTGGGTGCTTGGCGTTTGCGGTTGTTCATCGGCCCTGTCTGGCCTGCATTCATCAAAAAGAGCGGCCCAAGCCGGGTCATTATGGTTGACCCATGTATAAACCACGTCAACCGGGGCAGTCAGCGCACGGTCGTAAAGCGTGGAACCTGACAACAAAGTGACCGCATCATGCACCCCCGGTGTTTCCAGAATATCGGTATAAAGGGCGCGGGCTGTCAGGTTGCGGCTATTGTTCGACAGCCATTTTCCCGGCTCCACATTATAGTAGGGCTCGATCGTCAGATGGGCATCATTCAACGCATCATCAGAAAACTTCAGCCGAATGAACGGCGCGGCAAGTGCCCGGCTTTTGAAGTTTTTTGTGCCAAAGTTGACAGCCGCGCTACCAATCTGCATCCGTGATTGCAGCGCGTTCGACTTAAGGTATAGCAGCGCCGACAAGAGGTCCACCTCGGCCACTCCGATTTCGGCGCTGTTTGTACCACGCTCCAGAACCAGCACCCCCATATGCCGAGCAAGCCCGTCAATAAGTTGGTCCAGCGATGGCGGCAACTCGGGCGCGACGCTACGCAGCGCCTTGTTTTCACTGGCACGGATTGCGCTTTCAACGGCACGGGCACGCTGACGCAAGACCCGGCGCGCCGCGTATTTGAACAAGGCGGGGCTACCCACCGCCGCCATTGCATAATCCTTGACGGTAAAGCCCTTGTTGACGCTATGCGAAAAAAGAGTTTTCACGCGGTTTAGTGCACTCATCGCCCCTCACATAAGCCCGTTTCACGCGAACGCCGTTGCACGGCGCCGGTCTGGCCCGCCAAAGACAGCGCAGTATAAAACTGTGTAACGCAACCCTTGCGCGAGTGAAAGGAAATGTTTGCCCGCCTAAGGCAGGGGCGACACGCCGATAACCGAGGGGTGTAGCAGCAACAGCGCAAGCCAGACCGCGACCGAAATCAGCAACCGAAAGATCGACGGACCCTGCTGAGGATGCCAACGCCCACTGATCCACGCGGCAAAAGGCAAGGTAGAGGTGCGCGCCGTCATTTTCATGAATTCTTCGGCCCCCCAAACGCGGGTATGGCGCCGATCAATCAGTTTCATCCCCATCACTGAAAAAGCAGCAAAACCCCCAAACAACAGGGCATGCGCCAGATCTCCGTTTGCGATGAGATGGGCCAGCGACCAAAGCAGCAACGCCCAGAGCAACGGATGGCGCACTACGCCGGCAATACCGGGATGTTCTGGGTCAAATCCGTTGCTACGCCCTCCGAAAGATAACGGATTGGGCGTGCCAATGCCGAATACGCTAAGCACGACCACCACCGGCATCGTCAGGTTAACCAGCCAGATTTGCCAGTGCGCCCACCCCCACAGTTCAACATAGGGTGCGCGGCCAGCGGCGAAGATCAACCAAAACAGCAGGGCGGTTGACAGCAGGCTGAACACGGTTACATAGCCTTTTCGCCCAAGATGGGCCATCAGCCACGCTTTCAATCCGGGCCGCGAAGGAATCGCATGCGACCCGAGAAAGGCCGCGAATGCCAAAAGATATTCACCCCATCCGCCCAAATTCATGGTCTGGTCCGTCCGCCATTTTTCCTGGGCGCACCCTAAGCCTGCAAAAGCAGACCCGCAACCGTTCGTGGTGCGATGGGCGGTGGAACATTTCATCTGGCTGTGGCACTGTGCATCGGAATATGACGAATGGCTGCCATGAAACCTGAATATACCGCGATCGCCCGAGGCTCCTTATTGCTGTGCAATACAAGCGAAGAGCTTTCCCAGCGTATATTATCGCAGGCCCATGTGCGTTCTTACGATAGGGGGGCAACCGTCTTTTTGCAGGGCGAACGGGCGGCGGCCATCTTTATTGTGCTGGAGGGGTGGGTCAAGCTCTATCGGATCGCACCGAATGGCGCAGAGGCGGTGGTGGGCGTATTTACCCGCGGCCGCAGCTTTGGCGAGGCAGTAGCCTTTAGTCATGGCACCTATCCGGTAGCCGCCGAAACCGTGACCGATTGCACCCTATTGCGCATTGAAACTGATATTTTGATGCGGATGATCCGCGATGAGCCGGATGTGGCGCTGTCGATCCTGTCGGCAACATTCGCGCATCTTCATGGGCTAGTATCACAGATTGAACAGTTGAAAGCGCAAACCGGTGCGCAGCGCGTTGCTGAATTCCTGTTGGAACTCTGTTCCGTTGAAACGGGGGCCTGCACGGTTACGCTGCCTTATGAAAAGGTGCTGATCGCGGGCCGTCTGGGCATGAAGCCTGAAAGCCTGTCACGCGCGTTTGCAAGGTTGAAAGAGGCCGGTGTTACGGTGCGCCAAAACCACGCCGCCATTTCGGATGTTACCGCCCTACGCACCTTTGCCGAGGAAGACCCGGCAGATGCATGGACGCGCGCGGTTTAATATGTTCACGCTGATTTGATTGATATAAATCAAGGCTGAAGTGCTTGCGAACCCCTAATCAGAGCAAGACTGTTCATGAGTCGGTAGATTGACCTTTTGGGGGGTCTTATGATTACGCGCCAAACGCTTCTGATAAGGCTGGGACCAGCCAGCTTGTTGATCTTTGCCGCCAGCAACGTGCAAAGAAGCGTCACCGTGGACAATGCTCAAAACGACGACATCTATGCCACACGAAACAGCGTAAACGATCTGTTGACGGCAAAATCCGCGGTCTGATCGCAGCTTAGCGCGCCTGCTTTGAGATCTGCACCGCCAGAATGCCACCGGCGATGATCACGACCCCGATGATATCCGCCAGGCCCAATCGCTCGCTCAGCAGCACAGCAGCGACCAAGACCCCGAAGAACGGGTTGAGAAAGTGAAAGGTAGCTGCCTTAACCGCACCAATCCGCGCCACCAGCCAGAACCAGACCCAGGTTGCCAGAACGCCGGGTACCAGCGTGGTATAGGCAAACGCCCCTAAAAGGCGCGGCGTCCAGTGCACCGTCCAGCTTTCAAATGCGACTGCGGCCACAGTCAGCAGGGCGGCGCCAACAAACATCTGCAACCCCACGATCATCATCACATTTCCGCCCGAAGATGCGCCCCGCACCGAAAGCGTTGCCGCCGAAAGCGCCAATGCCGCCACAAAGCACAGCACCATCCCCAGCACATCAACTCCGCCTGAAAGCCGCGCCCCCATGATCAGCGCAACCCCGATCACCCCGGCCACGAGCCCCGCCAGACCCAAGGGGCGCACCCTGTCACCAAAGACCAACCACCCGAAAAGCGCCACCATCAACGGCATGGTCGAGGCGATGATCGCCGCCAGCGATGCCTCGATCCACTGCATGGCGACGAAATTCAGCCCCAGATAAAGCGCGTTCTGGCAAACCCCAAAGATCAGCGTTGCGCGCCATTGCGCCCGATTCAGCCGCCAACTTTGACCCATCGCCAGCGCGATCGCGACGCCGATGATCCCCGAAAACAGAAATCGGAACGCCAATGCTGTCAGCGGCGGCGCATCAATCACGATCATTCGTGCCGAGGTGAATGCCGAGGACCACATCAGCGCGAACGCCAACCCCATGCCAATCGCGCGAAAATCCATGCTTGTCCTGTTGTGATTGCGGCAACGAAAAAGGCCGCCCCGGTATCTCCGAGGGCGACCTTATCCGATAGCGGCCTACCCACAAGGGGGCAGCACGCGAAATCAGCCGTTGACGCTGTCTTTCAGCGATTTG
>NZ_JBLJBV010000072.1:0-19532 GCF_047638075.1 Phaeovulum sp. | reverse complement strand
TCATGATCGGGACCAGTTCCTTGACCCGTTTGGCGTCGATCCATTCGGTCACGACACCTTGCAGATTATTGGCATAGGCGGTGCGTTTATAGCCGCGCACCTCATGTTCGGTCTGGGCCAGCATCAAAAGGCCGCGCGGGCTGAACATCACGTTGTAGTTCAGATCCTGGCTGAGCCCTTCGTAAAGGCTACGGGCCTTTTCATAGATCGCCGCTGAGGGGTCTTGCAGATAGTTCGACCGGATGATCGTGGTGTTGCGCCCGGTATTGCCGCCGCCCAGCCAGCCCTTGTCAATGACTGCCACGTTGCGGATGCCAAAGGTCTTGCCCAGATAGTAGGCGGTGGCCAGACCGTGCCCACCGGCGCCCACGATCACCACATCATAGCGTTTCTTCGGCTCGGGGCTGGCCCAGGCGCGTTCCCACCCCTGATGGAAGCGCAAAGCCTCGCGGGCGACGGCGAACATCGAATAGCGTCTCATCAGCACCTCCATGCCGGGCGTGGTTGGCAGCCGCGCCTTTCGCCCCCTTTGTGAAAGGTTTTGCACCGCAAGGAAAGCCTGCAGAGGGCCCCAGATCACGGAAAATTACGCAATCCCCCTGCGACAAGGCAACCCATTCACGCGCTTGGGGCTTTTGCCCGGGCCATTCCCGGCCTAGATGGGGGGCAGCGAAGAGGAGGCACCATGCTGTTTGGGATCATCACTGCCGCGCTTGTGGCGTTTGTGGCGCTTTTGCTGGGGCTTGCCCTGTTGCGCGCGCGCACCGCGGAAGAACCGGCCGCCGCCTATGACCTGCGCGTCTACCGCGACCAACTGAAGGATGTGGAGCGCGATCTGACGCGTGGCGTGCTGAGCGCCGCCGAGGCCGAGAGGTTGCGGTTGGAAATTTCGCGCCGGGTGCTGGAGGCGGACCGCGCCGTCAAGGCGGGCGAGGCCGGTTCGCGCGCGCCCAAGGCCGGCACGCTGCTGGCGGCGGCGGCGGGGGTGGCGGTCCTGGCCTCGGCCTTCGGGATCTATAGCCGCATCGGTGCTGCGGGCTACCCTGATCAGCCGATCGCCGGGCGCATCGCGCTGGCAGATGAGCTTTACAAAAACCGCCCCTCGCAGGAAAAGGCCGAAACCACCGCCCTGGCCGAACGTGGCCCCCTGCCCGCCCCCGAAGCCCGCATTACCGACCTGATGGAGCAACTGCGCAAGGCCGTGGCAGAGCGTCCCAATGACATCAAAGGGTTGGAGCTTCTGGCCCGGAACGAGGCCGGGGTTGGCAATTTTCATGATGCCTGGCAGGCGCAAAGCCGGGTCATCGCGTTGAAGGGCGACGCCGCGACAGATGCCGATTACGCAACCTTGGCCGAATTGATGATTGTCGCCACCAACGGCTTTGTCACCCCCGAGGCCGAAGCCGCGTTGGCCCAGGCGATGCAGAAAAATCCCGGCAACGGCACCGCGCGCTATTATATTGGCCTGATGATGGTGCAAAACGGGCGCGCCGACCGCGCCTTTCGCATCTGGGCGCAGCTATTGGAGGATGGGCCGGAAAATGCGCCTTGGATCGCTACGATCCGCGAAAACATCGAAGGCTTGGCTTGGCTTGCCGGCGAGGGCAATTATACGCCACCCCCCCCGGCACTGAAGGGGCCAGACGCCGATGCCGTGGCCTCTGCCGCCGAGATGGCCCCCGAGGACCGTCAGGCAATGATTCGCGACATGGTCGACGGGCTGAATGAGCGGCTGACCGCCGAGGGCGGCAGTGCCGCCGAATGGGCGCGGCTGATCGGCGCATTGGGGGTGCTGGGCGATAGGGACGCCGCCAGCGCCGCCCTTGCCAAGGCCGAAGCGGCCTACACGGGCAAACCCGATGATCTGGCCCAGATCCACGCGGCCGCAGCCACCGCCGGGATTGACCGGTGATCTGCGCCACGATGGAAGAGTTCGCCGCCCTGCTACCGCGCACGGGCGCGATTGCGGGGCTGGATCTGGGGACCAAGACCATCGGTGTTGCGGTTTCTGACGGGATGCGCCAGATCGCCACGCCGCTGTCGACAATTCGGCGGCAGAAATTCACCCTTGATGCGGTGGCGCTGCTGAGAATCCTGGCGGAACGCGACTTGCAGGGCGTGATCCTGGGCTTGCCGCTGAACATGGACGGCTCGGAAGGGCCGCGCTGCCAGTCGACCCGCGCCTTTGCGCGCAACCTTGAAAAGCTGACCCCCCTGCCGATTTTCTATTGGGATGAACGCCTTTCGACCGTCGCGGCCACCCGTGCGCTGCTAGAGGCGGATACGTCTCGAAAGCGTCGCGCCGAGGTTATCGACCATGTTGCTGCCGGGTATATCCTGCAAGGGGCGCTGGATCGGCTGACATATATGGGCGCAAGATGACCGACACGGAAAACACCATCTGGAAACGCGCCGAGATTGACAGCCCCTGTGTCAAACTTTGTGCGATTCACCCGGTTGAACGTATTTGCATCGGTTGCTTTCGTAGCATCGAGGAAATCAGCGCCTGGTCGCGGATGACACCCACCACCCGCAGCGCGATCATGGCTGAACTGCCTGCCCGCGCCCCCCGTTTGCAAAAACGCCGGGGCGGGCGCGCGGGTCGCAAACAAGAGCATGAGGCCTGATCACGCCGTGCTTTGGCGGTGTCCGTGTGGGCTGATATGAAACGGCGCCGAAAAGGGCACCCCGCCGCCATGCCGGCCAGACCGGCAGCAACCAAACTGACGGCAAAGAGAATACCCGCAAAAGAGCCGCTGCCAGAATGACAAGGCGCGGGGCGGTTCAGCCGGGCCAAGGATTTTGCGCGCATCCCTTGATAGCCCCGGGCAGACGTGGCAACTGGCGCCCAACCTTTGGCCACGTTAGCAAGCTGCAACAGGAGGATGCCATGATCGCCTATTTTGCAGGGATGAAGCTGGGGCTGGGGCTGATTGTGGCAATTGGCGCGCAAAATGCCTTTGTGCTGCGGCAGGGGTTGCGGCGCGAACATGTATTTGCGGTGGCACTTTTTTGTGCCGCGTCGGATGCGGTTTTGATCGGGTTGGGGGTGTCTGGGTTTGCCTTGGCATCAGAGGCGGCGCCTTGGTTGGTGCCGGTGCTGCGTTGGGGCGGTGTCGCATTTTTGCTGTTCTACGGGCTGCGCGCCTTTCGGGCGGCCTGGAAGGGGGGCGAGACGCTGGCCGCCGCCCGGGGCCGCACCCCGGTGCCGTTGCGCGGTGTGTTGGTCACGATCGCTGCGCTGACCTGGGCGAACCCGCATGTCTGGCTGGATACGGTGGTGCTGCTGGGGGCGGTGTCAGCACAGTTTCCGGGCCAAGGTGGCGCATTTGCGGCGGGCGCCATCAGCGCGTCATTCGGGTTTTTCTTTGCACTGGCCTACGGCGCGCGGGCGCTGGCACCGATTTTCGCGCGGCCAAAGGCTTGGGCGGTGCTGGATTTTATAGTTGGTGTGATGATGTGGTCAATCGCGGCGCGGCTGGTTTTGGCAGACGTGTAACCGACACAATGGCGGGCTTGCACCCATCACCGCTATCGGATCATCTCGCACCATGAATATTGAGCGCCCCCAACGCCCCGTCATTGGTGTCCTTTGGATGCTGGCCACCGGCCTTTGCTTCGTTGCGGTTACCGGAATCGTGCGCTATCTGGGGGCCGACCTTCCCGCAGCGCAGGGCGCATTCATCCGATTTGCCTTTGGGCTCGCATTTTTGATACCGGCACTCTTAAGCGCATTTCGGCGCGGCTTTGCGCCGGGGGCGCCGCGATTGTTCATCATTCGGGGGATGTTTCATACGCTGGGGGTGGTTTTGTGGTTTTTTGCCATGGCGCGGATTCCCGTGGCCGAGGTTACGGCGATTGGCTATCTCAACCCGATCGTGGTGACGATAGGGGCGGCCTTTGTCTTTGGTGAAAAGTTGGCGCTGCGCCGCATCCTTGCTATCTGTCTGGCAATTATCGGCGCGCTGATTGTGCTGAGGCCGGGGCTGCGGGCAATCGAGCCGGGACATTGGTCACAACTGGGGGCGGCGGTCAGCTTTGGCCTATCTTATCTGATCGCAAAGCGGTTGACGCAACTTGCCCCGGCATCAGCGGTGGTGGCGATGATGTCGCTGACGGTAACGGTTGGGCTTGCGCCTTTTGCGGCGCTGGTCTGGGTGCCGGTGACGCTGGTGCAGTACGGCTGGCTGGCGCTGGTTGCCGCCTTTGCCACCGGGGGCCATTACTGCATGACCCGCGCCTTTGCCGAGGCGCCAATGACCGTGACCCAGCCCGTCACCTTCTTGCAATTGATCTGGGCCACCGCACTCGGCGCGCTGGTTTTTTCCGAACCCGTGGATCCTTGGGTTATTGTTGGGGGCGCGCTGATCATCGGCGCAATCAGCTATATGACCTGGCGCGAGGCGCAGATACGGCGCCGCGCCGTGACCCCCATGGTTGGGGCGGTCAAATTTTAGGGGGTTGCCGCCTCGTAAGGGTAAGGCACGAAACAGGGCCACAACCTTGCACGTTGTGGCCCTGTCATTCTGTCACTGCGTTGCGAAAGCGTTCAGACCGTCACGTTCCAGCCTCTGACTGCCGTCTGGAAATTGCACAGTCCTTTCGCCTATCGCCCCGGAACATCAACCTATTCGATAGTGGCCTTGGCAATGTAATCGGGGTTTGCCACAAGGCCGTTTGCCGCCGGATCGCCCTTCTTGATCGCGTCCACGACGTCCATGCCTGATACGACATGGCCGATGATCGTGTATTCCCCGTCCAGATGCGGTGCATCCGCCAGCATGATGAAAAATTGGCTGTTGGCCGAATTGGGGTTGGAGCCGCGCGCCATACCAACCATGCCGCGCACGAATTTACGTTTGGAAAACTCGGCCGGCAGGTCTGGCCTGTCAGACGACCCCATCCCCGCCATCGAATTGTCACCCCCGACCTTGCCAAAGCGCACGTCACCCGTTTGCGCCATGAAACCGTCGATCACGCGGTGAAACACCACGTTGTCATAAGCGCCGCTTTCCGCAATCGCCACGATCTGATCGGTGTGTTTGGGGGCAACGTCGGGCAGAAGGTCGATCACGATCTGACCCGTGGTGCCGCCCGCGATATCCAGCAAGAGGTTCGGGCCAGGGCCATCAGGCACGCCGGATCCTTCGGCAAAGGCCGCACCGGAAAATGCCAGCCCAGCCGCCATGACCAGCGAAAAAAGGCGCTTAGACATCGGCGGCCACCTTGACCGAGATCATGCGATCAGGGTTCACCGGGGGTTCACCGCGGGCAATCTTGTCCACATGCTCCATCCCCGAGATTACCCGGCCGTAAACCGTATATTGCCCATTGAGAAAGTGGTTATCCCCAAAGTTGATGAAAAACTGCGAATTCGCGGAATTCGGGTTCTGGCTGCGCGCAGCCCCGAGCGTGCCCCGGTCATGCGGCAGTTTGGAAAACTCGGCCGGAAGGTCCGGCAGGTCAGACCCGCCCGTGCCGGCGCGGCCGGGGTTATAGTCCTTTTCCATGTTGGCGTGTTCCACATCGCCGGTCTGCGCCATGAAACCTTCGATCACACGGTGAAAGGCAACATTGTCATAGGCTCCTGCCCGCGCCAGCGCCTTCATGCGTTCGACGTGCTTGGGGGCCACATCGGCAAGCAATTCAATCAGCACATCACCGCCCGACAGGGTCAGAATGATCGTGTTTTCGGGGTCTTTGATATCAGCCATGGGATACTCCTGAACATTTTGGGGAAACTTAAGCATCTGATCCGCACAAGGAAAGGGTAAAGCGCCGTTCGTCGTTGACGAAGGCGCGCGCTAAAGGCAAGTTTGCGTGATTGGAATGCACCGAGGGGAAACCGCATGGCCTGGAAAACGCTGGATGACATCGACTTGGCTGAAAAGGTCGTGCTGGTGCGGGTGGATATCAACGTCCCCGTCGAGGCAGGCCGCGTGACCGATGCCACGCGGATCGAAAAGATCGTGCCCACCATCAAGGATATTCTGGCCAAGGGTGGAAAGCCGGTGTTGCTGGCCCATTTTGGCCGCCCCAAGGGCGAACGCAATCCTGATCTCAGTCTTGCACAGTTGGTGCCGGCGTTGGAAACGGCACTGGGCGCACATGTGACCTTTGCCGCCGACTGCATCGGTGGCCCGGCCAAGACGGCGGTGGCGGGGATGCAGCCGGGTGAGGTGGTCTTGCTTGAAAACACCCGCTTTCACGCGGGCGAGGAAAAGAACGACGCGGAACTGTCGGCCTCGATGGCGGCACTGGGCGAGGTTTACGTCAATGACGCGTTTTCCGCCTCGCACCGGGCGCATAGTTCAACCGTGGGGATCGCGCATGTGCTGCCCGCTGTGGCCGGGCGGCTGATGGCGGCCGAACTGAAGGCGCTGGAATCCGCCTTGGGCAAGCCCGAACGCCCGGTCGTGGCGGTTGTGGGCGGGGCCAAGGTCTCAACCAAGCTGGAGCTTTTGGGCAATCTGGTCAGCAAGGTCGATCACCTGGTGATTGGCGGTGGTATGGCCAACACGTTTCTTGTGGCGCAGAAGTTTGATGTCGGCAAATCGCTGGCCGAACACGACATGGCCGAGACCGCAGCCGAGATCCTGGCCAAGGCCGAAGATTCGGGTTGCACCATTCATCTGCCGATTGATGTTGTCATTGCGCAAGAATTCAAGGCCGGGGCCGAGAGCCAGACCGTGCCCGCCGATGCCTGCCCACCCGACGCGATGATCCTGGACGCGGGACCAGAGACGGTGGCGGCGATCAAGAAGGTCTTTGACCGATCAAAAACGCTGATCTGGAACGGGCCGCTGGGCGCATTTGAAATTGCCCCCTTTGACGCGGCAACAAATGAGGCGGCGGCACACGCAGCCGAACTTACCCGCGCGGGAAAGCTGATTTCGGTGGCCGGTGGCGGTGACACGGTGGCCGCGCTGAACAAGGCCGGGGTGGCAAAAGATTTCAGCTATATCTCGACCGCCGGCGGGGCATTTCTGGAATGGATGGAAGGCAAAACCCTGCCCGGCGTCGCGGCATTGATGACCTGAGGCACCAAACGAAAGATCGCCGGACTTAGGCAAATAGCCCGATTTGAGGCACGATCTGCCTGATCGGGCACCGGCGCCGCTACCGCCGAAGGTCACATCCCGGCATCGGCGGCGCGGTTTATCGCCGTCCTGCCGGGGCGTTAGCGTCAACAGGATTGCAGTTGCGGGGCCGGGGTTCTAAACCGGGCCAACCCTTTTGCCGTCCAGGAGAAGCCCGATGCGCGCGACCAAGATCGTTCAGAAAATACTTGCGAATTACGAAGGCGAAACCCCCGGCGTAAAGGCCAATCTGTGCCGCATCCTGATGGAAGGCAAACTGGGCGGCACCGGCAAGATGATCATCCTGCCCGTCGATCAGGGTTTTGAACATGGTCCCGCGCGTAGTTTTGCCCCCAATCCCGCGGGGTATGACCCGCACTATCATTACCAGCTTGCAATCGACGCGGGGCTGAATGCCTTTGCCTCGCCACTGGGAATGCTGGAGGCGGGCGCCGATACATTTGCCGGACAGATCCCGACGATCTTGAAGGTGAACAGCGCCAACAGTCTGATGTCGGACGGGGCGGGCAAGAACCAGGCAATTACCGCCAGCGTCGATGATGCGCTGCGGCTGGGATCTGCGGCGATCGGGTTCACGATCTATCCGGGCAGTGACATGGCGCTGGGAATGTTCGAGGAAATCAGCGCGATGCGCGAAGAGGCCGCAGCCAAGGGCGTCGCCACCGTGATCTGGTCCTATCCGCGCGGCGAAGCGATCACCAAGGACGGCGAAACCGCGATTGACGTGGCCGCCTATGCGGCGCAGATCGCGGCGCTGCTGGGCGCGCATATCATCAAGATCAAGCTATCGACCGATCATCTGATGCTGCCCGAGGCGAAAAAGGTATACGAGGCGCAACAGATCGACGTTGCCACCCAGGCGGCACGGGTGCGTCACTGCATGCAGGCCAGCTTTGCTGGTCGCCGGATCGTGGTCTTTTCGGGTGGGGCTAAAAAGGGCGAAGACAGCGTTTACGATGACGCCCGCGCGATCCGCGATGGCGGCGGCAACGGCTCGATCATCGGGCGCAATTCGTTCCAGCGGTCGCGCGAAGATGCGCTGGCGATGCTGGGCAAGCTGGTTGATATTTACAAAGGCCGCGCCTGACGCGGCGGCAGGGTCAGGAGGCGCGCTGCCCCCTGAAATTCAGTTAAGTGTGACGCTGGAAAAGGGGGCCGCATACCGTGTCGCTCCCCCCCTTTTTCAGCCTCAAAACGCTGTCTCCTTAGGTGACTGCGAAAGATTAAAGCGACTCGGCCCGCCTTCTCGCGCAATAGACCCAGTCCGCCCATTCACCGGCGGTGTGATGATAGGACAGGCAGATCCGACAGCCGGACGCGAAGGTCCGGCTGTCGGATGCTCTTTTTAGAAGCGCAACTTCACGAACACACCAAGGCCATGGCTCGTGTAGTCGCTCGAGAATGAGCCGCGATACTCGCCCCCGATTTCGGTTGTGCGGCCAGCCATGTTCGAGACGGTCTGCGACAGGCCCAAAGTAAGATCAGCCCAGTTCTTGCCGATTCCGCCGACCGGAAGCGCCGCATCAGGCAGACCGATGAAACCGACACCAACAAGCTGATCGTCACCCGACGCATGCGTATAGGCAAGGCTGCCATAGGCGTGGGTCAAGCTTTGGGGATCAAGGGCGTATTCACCGCGCAGGCCCACGCTGGACAGGGTAATCGCGTCCTTCTGACGACCAACAGACAGATCCCATGCTCCGGCGCCGCTCTCGTCAAAACCATCGACTTTCAGGCGGTAGTACTCGAGCGAGGCCATCGGGCCCCAAATCAAAGCACCTTGCCGGAACATGTAATCGGCTTGCAGCGCAACAGAGAGTTGGCTGCCGTCGGTCTTGCCCTTTGCGACGCCACCCGGCGATGCGCGATCGGTATCGAACGACAGATCCTGATAGCCAATGATCCCCTGCACCGTGCCGCCGTCACCGAAAGCGGTGCGCCCGTAGGCGGCCATAGACCAGCCAGAGGCGTCAATTGTGCCGCGCCCGGCATAGGCCTCGGCCTCGCCGTCCACGCCGCCGACCATGACGCCAAAGGCCGTGTTGGCCGCAACCGAAGCCTCGACCCCCGCGCTTATGCCAAGCGAGTGCACATCATAGCCGATCCCGCTGGCCGTGGTGTCGTATTCCGCCGCGCTGCCCCGCATCGAGAAGCGCCCGCGCAGGTTTTCTGTCATCGCCCAGCTATCGCTGCCGCTTGTCGAAAGCGTCATGCTGCCCGTGCTGAAGTCAAGCGCCGGCCGACCGATAGCTTGCACCTGGTCGCGGCCAATGGACATGCCCAGCCCGGAAAAAGCACCCAGAAAGCTGAAGCTTGCCCGTTCCAATGCTTCGGCCCGTTCAGCGGCCTCCAGCCCATTGATGCGGGCGATCTCGTCGCGGTATTCGGCTGCATTGCCGATGTCGAGATAGGGGACATTGGCCATGCCATCAAGGTTGCCCGCCACACGGAACTGATAAAGCGACGTGGCATCCTCGACGATCTTTTCGTGGATTGGCACGATGCGCAGTGTGAATTCGCCAGCCGGCAGATCACCGACGTCCAGGATGACGTTGAAGTTGGTGTTGCGCAGATCCTCAACCACATCCCGAAAGAAGGTGTCGTCCTGCATCATCTTTGCAAGAATGTCGGCGGGAACTGCATCATCGCCATTGCTTTTTCCGTCTGTGCCCAGATCGGCAACCGAGACGCCAAGCCGGTCGGCAAGCGCGGCCATGCGCGTATCAAGATCGGCAAAATCGTCGGGGTCGGCTTTGGATTCAGGGCTCGTGATCTTGTCGCGGCCAAGGTTGCCGTAGCGCCATGTGTCGGTGCTTTGGTCATACCAGGCGATCTGCATCTCGTATTCGTCCGGCATCCCGTAATAGTCTGCGATGCCGGAATTGGTCAGATCCCACAAAAACACCTCGGGCACCATGGAATCGTCAAGAACGGCGCTGCCGAATTTGCCTGAATGTGACGTATTGGTGATGAAATTCTCACCCGTGGCAATGATGTTGCGGTTCGTGGTGTCAGCGGGATTTTCGACGATAACGCCCTGATCGCTGAAAAAGCCGACGCCGATCGGCTTGCCCTCGCCCTGCCCGCCCTCACCAAAAAGCCCGTCCGACAGACGGAAACGCGAATAGCTGTCCTCGTCAAACAAGACGGCGCTCTGGGGATCAAACTGATCCATGGCAACGAAGTTTTCGCCACTGCCGGTGCCGATCTGGGTTTCAAACCCGATGATGCGCGCGCCACTCTTGTTCCATGTCTTGCCGTAGGTGTAATATTCGGTGATCCCGCCGCTGGCCTCGCTGCGGAAGGTGATATCCGTGGCGCCGAGGCCTGTCAGTTCGATCTTGACCCTTTTGCCGGAATGCGAATCGGTGTCGCAAACCGCCCAACCGCCTGTCGCCGCATTACCCGTATCGGGCACGCTGGCGCGAATGCAGTTTTTCAGCTTGCCGCCGCCCGAACCGGTCCAGACGAAATTGTTCGGATCACTCGGGTCGCCGTTGTTCACATATTCGGTCACGGCATGCAGGCCCGGCGGCACCGCACCTTCGTCAAGGTCGACATAGACATAGCCGCCGCCGCTATCATCGGTCATTGGCAGCACGGGCAGCGTGCCAGCCAAGGCGGGCGCCGTCAGCAGACCGGCTACTGCGCCTTAATCTGCGTGTGACATCACGCCGCATCAAGGAACTGTCTATCCTGGCCGTTCTGAAACGATCTTTAGAGGTGCAGGGCTGACGCGCCCTGGCCACACGATTAGTGGCGAGTATCGCGGTTCGCGAAAGTCGCGTCTTGACTGACGTTTCTGCACGCTTGCCAAGACCCCGGATCCCGCCACCCGGCCAACGGGCATAAACCCCAAATCAAGGGGCCAACAAGGGCTGTGGGGGATATAAAGAATGAAAACCCCAACCTTTCGGCGGGGCTTTCCAAGTCGCAGATTTCCGAATTTCGGCGTTTGGCAGAACGCCAAACCACCTTATTCACATTGGTGGAAGATCGCCAGAATACATCTTGCCGGCGCTGGAGGTTGCGTAATTGCCCATTGGGCAATGGCGCGCGCGGCCTGCCGTAACCAGCGCATCATAGTGACCGCGTGCGACCGCAAGATGCGCAGATTGATCGACCGTCATAGGCAAAGTCAAAAGCGTTGGCGAGAACACCATACTTAACATGACAGCCGCGGTATCACTATCGGCGGCGTGCCCCTGGCTTACCGCCAAGCCCCTGATATACCCGGCTAGCCGCTCACGTTCCTGATTGATCTCGCTACAACTGGCGCCGTTGTAGATGATGCTTGGAATATAGACCGGCGCGATACGGTTTGGATACTCTGCGCAGCCCCCGATTAATGCCAATGATCCAACAATCACCGCATTGGCGACCTTCTTAACATGGGAATACATAGTCCCCCCGACTATAATTATCTTTGTATATGAACAGGATATGACCATTGGCGAGATTTCGCTGACATGTCAAGGGAACGGTGTGTCGGTAATTTGACGCAGGGGGCACGCCCCAGCCAGCCGCGTTCGATCTGGACTGCGCATTGCATCTCTCAGCGCATCGTCGGGTTGAGGAACCCGTGATCCTGTGGCGTAAACGACAAAATTCGGCGGCCCCCACCACCCTTGTTGACAACCTTGATTTTCGGTTTGTGTCCTGAACCTGCCTGTCAGTCTGTGCGGGGTTTGCGAGACGCGCTGACGTGCCGGGGCGGTGCTTCGAAGCTTACCGCGATGGGGTCGCTGGCGGGAAAACTCTCAGCAAGAGCCTCATCAAGCAAGGCCTCTGCCGTCCAGTGAACATCCAATGCCTGCGCCGACGGTTCGATCCTTGCCTTGTCGCAGGCCAGAACATTGCCTTGGCGATCTGCGGTGATCCGGACCCGGCGCTCTTGCGAAAAAAATGTCAGACGGATTTTCCCGGCATCCTCGGCCTCGCCATACTCGACCCTGCTGGTAATCGCGCCGTCGCGCATTTTACCTTTCAGCTCGTCCGGGCTGAGTTCGAACGCACGCGACAAGACGCCCGCATCAATCTGGATCATGCCCTCGGTGATTTCCAATTTTGTCATTCACTGCCTCCATTCCGATGTCTCGCCGGTCCGCGAAAAAGAGGCAGCCCACTTAAACGGCACGCTGTTGGCGTGTCTGATCTGCCTGCAACGCAAATCCCGCCCGCGCGGCGGCTGAAAAACCCACTCGTGCATCCTTTTCCGGGCCTGCAAGCGAACAGGATTTCGGTAGAAATACTGTCCAAAAGTGGACGGTTCCTTTCAAGGGTAGGACACACGGGCGCAGTTTGCAAATAATGATATGGGTGAAGAACCCTTCCCTGCCCAAAGGCATATGCCGCGATCTTTTAGCACCCCCTGGCCAAATTTGCAGGCGGCAACGATTGACATTCAACAGGTCACCCGGTTGAACCCGCAGGCACACCTTGCCCCGGCACAAACCCCGCGGGTGGATAAGAAGGAGAACGATCCTGCCATGATCGACCATATGCCCGAAGATGTGTCCCCGGCTGGCCGTGATTTGCGCGCCTACACCGATGAATTGCGGCCCCGGTATCCGTTGATCAGAAACGATATGGGCGACTGGGTATTGCTTCGCCACGCGGATGTCGTTGCCGCCGCACTGGACGATAAGCGATTTTCAAGCGATGTTTCACGCTTTTTGCAAATTCCAAACGGGCTGGACGGCGAGGCGCATACGCGTTTTCGTGCCGTTCTCGACCGCTATCTGACGCGTGAGGCCCTCGCGCCTTTTTTGCCGAAATTCCAGGATATTGCGAACCGATTGGTTTCCCAGCTGCCACACGGCCAGCCGGTGGAGGCCGTCGGTGACATCGGCGCTGTCTTTGCTGTGCGCGCGCAATGTGCGTGGTTGGGATGGCCCGCCGATCTTGAGCCGCGTCTGCTGACCTGGATGGAGGCGAACCACGCCGCCACCAGATCGGGTGACGCGCAGCGCACGGCGCAGGTGGCGGCGGATTTTGACACGATCATCCATTCCGTGCTTGCCCCGCGTCTGACAGATATCGCTGCGGCACCCGATGACGTCACCACGCAGCTTTGTCGCGACACCGTTGACGGCCGCCCCCTAAGCAAGGCCGAGCTGACCTCGATTTTGCGCAACTGGACCGGCGGCGATCTGGGGTCAATGGCGCTATGTGTGGGGGTGCTGGTCGCGCATATCGCGGGGGATGCGGCACTGGCTGCGCATCTTCGTGCCGCGCCAGATGCCGAAGTCGATCAGGCGATCGACGAGATTCTGCGGCTGGACGACCCGTTCGTTTCCAACCGCCGCATCACCACCTGCCCGGTCCGAATGGGCAGCAGAGAAATTCCCGCCGGCGCCCGGGTCAAGCTGATCTGGACCTCTGCCAACCGCGACGAAGCAGTCTTTGAGAGTGAGAATTTCGCGCCCAAGGCCAACGCTGCGGCAAATCTTGTTTATGGGATCGGCGCTCATGTCTGCCCCGGCCGTTATCTGGCCACCTGCCAATTGCGCATTGCCCTGCGCGCGCTTCTTGCAGCCGCGCAAAGAATTGAGTTCGCGCCAGGTCGCGCAGCGGAAAGAGAGGTCTCACCCGTCGGTGGGTATCGCCGGGTGCCGATCGTGCTTGGATGATGCCACTGTCAGGAACGGTCGGCTTTTTGTGATCGTGCTGAATGCGCCCCAGGCGGGCAGCTGCTGGCATCTTTCGACCACACCTGAGCCGCGTCGGTGAACCGCCGCGCGACCGTAACATCAGGGTCATTGGCGCGCCCGCCGCCGGTGACGATGGCCAGAATCAACCTAAGATACCGGATGCCGACCTTGATATGGGTTTAGCCGACCGCCTTCATCAGGCCGATCCGATACGCCCGTGTTTACAGTCACGATTTCGACGTTTTCCCGTGCCGTCATGCTGGGCATCAGGTTCTGGAATTGGAACACGACGCCGATACCTTAACGGCGGTATTTCATCAGATCCCGGCCCGGCATGTCGGTGCGGTTCTGCCAACCAAACACCACGGCTCCCCTGGTCCTCTGATAAGGTTGGGAAGCGTGGATCTGCCGCTGCCCGAAGGGCCGACGGGCATGATAGTCTCGCCCTTCGGGATTTCGAGATAGGCACCGCACCGGGCATGAACCCCGGCCCTATGTTCAAATCATGCGCCCCATCAGCCGCGTGGCCCTCCCTTCAGGCCAACCCATTCGCGGGCTTCGGCCTCATCGGTCAGCTCGAACAGGCGCATTTTGAACGGCATCATCGGCGCTATTCCTTTAATCATAGCCCTTATCCAGGCAGGACCACCAACGATCGCATAACGGTCCAGATGGCCGATCGCACCGAACTTAGCCCCCAAAAAGGATCCATCGGTCAGGATCGAGGGGTCAAACCCGCCATAATTCGTGAACTTGGCGAAAAGGTTGATCTTGCGGTCATCCTGAAGAATTGGCTCCAACGGCCCCATGAGCTTTTTCAGGTCTTGCGCTGTCATCAAACCGTCAACCTCAAAGGCCAAGACGCCATCCGATCCATCGGCCAAAAGGGTGATCGCGCTGCCGGTGCCCGCCTCTGACCGGTCCGGCAGGTCAGAGGCAAAAGCCTCGGCTGCGGCCACCTCAGAAGAAGCAAAGCTTTTCATGTCGATCATCGGCAGGATCGGATCAACCCATTTCAGCAGGGCCGCAAAGACCTGCAGATCGGTGACCATGGCCATCTTTGCGATTTTTGACCACTGCGCCAAAAGGCCGAACTCGAACTTCATATCCTCGGCCAGCGCGCCGGCGGTGATATCTTTCCAGCCCTCTGCGCGCACGATCAGCCCCAGCGGATGCGCACCCTTTAGCGCGGGCGTCAATTCGCGTTCCATGGTCTCGATATCGCCCTTTTCCAGCACGCCCTCCAGCGTAAGTTCCCAGACATTCGGGCTCAGTTCCTTGATACTCAGCATTCTATATCCTTCCTTTGTTGATAAACCGTTATTCAGAGCGGCCCTTTCAGGCGTCTTCACCGCGGCCAGCATCCGGCGGCAGCGTCCGGACCAGACAGATCGACGCCGCCGGACAGCAGGCCCAACAGGCGATCGGCCATGATGCTGGCCTGGCGCGTTGTTTTCCAATTGGTCCACTGGCATCTCGCCCCGCCCCATACCAATGGTCTTTATGTAGTGCTTTCCAAAAATCTTTTAGCCGTAGCCCCAAAATCAAGACCCACCCCCATACGGATTTGGTCGCCTTCTGCATGATCGGTTAACCTGCAACACCGCGTCTGACGGATATTTGGCGGGAGTTTCGCGATGGCGACTACGGCGGAGTTTCTCAGGGACTACGGGGTAAAGATACGGGCCAATGGGCAAAAGCGGTGGCCGGACGATGTCTTTTGCTTCGCGCCCCTTGTGCTGTCGCAAGAAAGTCACCCCCCCAGTGTCCGTGCTTTCAAAGAGCTCAGGGCAGTCAGAAGCGCAACCCTCGGGATCCGTCGAGATTGCCGTGGGGCAAGTGACAATCCGGCTGGGCAGTGCCACGGCTGCTGCGCGGATTGCCAAGATCGTGCAGGCAATCGGAACACGGCCATGATGATCCCCTCGAACCGGGTGCGGGTTCTGGTTTCGACGCAGCCCATCGACTTCCGCAGAGGGCGTGATGGATTGGCCGCATTGGTGTCGCCGGTCCTGCGCAAGGATCCGTTTACCCATTGCCAGCAGGGGAATGGAACATTCACCGAGAGGGGCACGTTCTTTGTCTTCCGCTCGCAAAGGGCGGACCGGCTGAAACTGCTCTGCTGGGGCGGCATCGGTCTGGCCCCTCTCGGAGATGCAAGAATCGCCTGCCGGGCAATGGATGGCCTGCAAACGGCTGGAAGATGCGACCTTTACCTGGCCCGCGATCAGGGATGGGGTGATTACGTTGAACCATGCCCAGTTCGAGGCGCTGTTTGCGGGACTCGATTGGCGTAAAGTGAAGGCATTGGAGACCCGCCCACCGACTGCGGCAGAGTGAATCAACCACTTGTTTTTGCGTGTTTTTGCAGGAGTTTTGTGATAACTCAGGCCTATGCAATCCGTCCCCGCCCTTGATCTTTCCGCCATCCCTTTCGCACAACGCGCAGCGATTCTGGTGTTGATGGAAACCGTGGCGGCGTTAACGGAAATTATCCGTCGGCAAGTGCATCTGCCTTTCGTGGTTTGAAGACAAACCACTGTCGGCCAACTGATCGCCGAGTTGAACCATGCTCTGCATGGCAAGCGGTCGGAAAAACTGACCGAGGATGAGCAGCAACTGGCGTTTGAGGACCTGTCCATCGCGCTGGCCGAGGTCGAGGCGGAAAAGGAAATCCGTGCCGCCAAAGCGGGCGATGGGGCGAGCAGGCCTGCACTCAAGCGCACCATTGGCAACTTGCCCGCCGTCTTCCCCGCATTGAAGAAATGATTGAGCCTGACAGCCTGATCTGCCCCTGCAGTTGCGGCGTCGCCATTGTCGCTTGGACCAATGGCGCAACAATAGCGACCGCACAAGATCGGAGAACACCGCAGCGAACGGCTGGACATCGTTCCCGCCCAGTTGCGCGTCATCCACTGCCCGGCAGCGCATGTTTACATGCGCGAGAGAGGTCACCGTGCGCCCCAAATACGCCTGCCGGACCTGCACCGACGGGGTGACGCAGGCTCCGGCACCCAGCCATCTGATCATGGCCGGGTTGCCGACCGAGGCGACTCTCGCCCATGTCTTGGTTAGCAACCATGCCCCCTCTCGGGACGTCGCTAGGCGATGCCCTGCCGGGCAACGGATCATCTTCCCTTGTATCGTCAAAGCCAGATCCTCGCGCGGGCGGGCCTTGATCCGTTGGCTGAAAGGGCATGTTTACATGCCCGAGAAGCTGCACCGCGCGGTATTGGCCGACTGGGTCGGCAAGGCCCGTTCTACCTGAAGCCCGTAGTGGATCAAGTGGCCGACCACCTGAAGCGATCTGGCAAGCTGTTCATGCCCTCTCGGTCGATTACGATGCAATCCTTTGGCCGTCAGGTGAATGCTTGCATTCACCGTCAGGCGCCTGCCGGGTAACAGACAAAACCACTGCGCCCGTGCTGGACCCGGCGCGTGGGACAACAAAGACCCGATATCTCTGGGCGCTGACCCGTGATGACCGCCCTTGGGGCGGCGAGGGTCCACCTGGTGTGGTCTACTTCTACGCCTCCAGACGGGCGGGCGAGAATGCCCAAACCTTCCTCAGCGGCTTCGATGGCATCCTCCAGATCGATGGCTATACCGACGACAATCGGTTAACCAAACCCTCGTACAAGGGCGGCGCGCCTATTCAGGTGGCCCCTTGTTGGGCACACGCCCGGCGCAAACTGAAACAGGTCTTCGACCGCAACGGATCTGAGATTGCCGCCGAGGGGTTGCGCCGTATCGCCGAACTCTATGCCGTCGAAGCCGACCGCCGCGGCATCTCGCCCGGCCGGCGTATGTCCGCCCGCCAGACCCACACCGCGCCCTTGGTCGCAGCCTCCGGCGACTGGCTGCAGGCACAGCGCCGCAAGATCTCTGCCAAATCCCGGCTCGGCGAAAAGCTCGCCTACATCCACAATCACCGTAACCGCTCCATTGTTACCGCGTCGATTTAGCTTTGATGCGCGCCACGAGATCGGTGTCATCCACGAAGTCATCAAGGAACTCATGCCAGGTTTTGTTGGTGATACGAGCGGCGCGGATCATGTCCGTCAGCTCTTCGATCCCGTCATCGGTCAGTGCGGTGATTGTTTTGTCGGGTCCGGCGTAAACGCTGACGATGTTTCCATAGGTCAGGTTGTCGTCATTAGAGATGATCGCTCCAAGAAGTTCGACATCCTCGCGCAACATTTTGGCGACGTAGTCGATGGTGCAGACATGGGTGACGGCCGCCATCAGGCCGCCTGTGAATGGGCAGCGGCCAGCGGCACCCAATTCCACGGCAGCAGTTCATCCAGCCGGTTGATCTTGTGATCGTGGATCCGGTCGAGGATGTCTGCGAGATAGGCCTGCGGGTCGAGGCCATTCAGCTTGGCGGTTTCAATGATGGTCATGGCACGGGCGAGTGTCTCGGCACCGGTGTCGGCTCCCGCTGCCCGGCAGGGTTTTGGCAAGGCCAAAAGCCCGAGAGGGGGCAAATAACCAATTTTTCCGCCCTATTCCAATCGCGCGCAAGGCCCGCTCGGCGGGATTGTTGTCGATGGCCACACGGCCGTCGGTCAGAAACAGGCTGAATGCCTCTTGTCGGCTCAGGCCGTATCTAAACGCCTTAGCCAGCTCACTCTTGCCCGGAATACGCAGGAGTTGTTGCTCTGACCAAGCAAAGAAGGCCGTGACCTTTGGTTGGCTCAACTGTTGACGCGCGGCATGGCGGACGTCAGCGGGCTGACCGTTGATGTCGCGCTCAATGTCGTAGAACTTGCCGATCCGGTCAAGCGCCTCGCGGGCGATCTCGGACTTGGTCGATGCCCAAAAGTCGTGGAAGTCACGCCGCAGGTGGGCCCAACAAGCCGCTTCGCGCAAACGCGGCACACCATCGGGTTCAGGTTGGTAGAGCTTGGCATAGCCCTTGTAACCGTCCGCTTGCAGGATGCCGCGGGCATTGGCCAAATGGCTCAGGACATACTCTTCCTTCCAGTCGGGTGCGAACCGATAGACAGCACCGGGTGGCGCAGCGCCCGCCCAAGGGCGTTCGCCATTGTGCTTGGACCAATGGCGCATCAATGGCTCACTCCCGCACATAGGCCCAGATCCGGCCTTGCTTGACCCCTTTGCCAAGACCTTTGTCGCGTAAAGAGCGATCCAGAACCCGGATCGGCGTGTCGTCAGCGTGCAGCAGATCGCTGGTCATGATGTCCGCCTCGATGCGTTCGATCAACGGCTGCAAGGCCTTCATGGCCCGCCCGCACCAGCCAACCAGCGTGCTTTCGGGGATGTCGGCCCCCCATGCGGGCGAAGATTTCGTGCTGGCGATAGAGGGGAAGGTGGTCGTCGAATTTCGAGACCAGAATATGGGCCAGCAGGTTCGGCCCTGCCATACTGCCCGGGATCGGACGGCTGGGGACCGGCTCCTGCACCATCCGCTCGCAGCGGCGACAGGATTTCTTGATCCGGGCGATCTGCCCTCTCATCGATTGCAGGCAATCGACTGCCGGGTAACAGATCACCTTCATCTGAGCGGCGATCATGTCGAGAAGTTCGCTGACATCCTCGCCCACCACGCGCAGATCGCCACCGCAGTCGGGGCAGCAGGCACCGGGGTCCAGTTCACGGCGCTCGCGCGGGGTCGCATCCGAGACACGCGGCCGGCGACGCAAAGCGGGCGCATCGGCAGCCTCTGGGATCGGTTCATTCGGGCCTTCGTCAATGGGAGCGTCATCGTCTTCTGCCACGGCGACCAACAGGTCTTCCAGCGCCAGTTCCAACTGTT
>NZ_JBLJBV010000071.1:0-30627 GCF_047638075.1 Phaeovulum sp. | reverse complement strand
GGGGCATCAACCAGGTTTGTGGGTCGGGACTGCGCGCCGTCGCGCTGGGGGCCCAACACATCCTGCTTGGCGACGCCGACATCATCATTGCCGGTGGCCAGGAAAGCATGAGCCTTTCGCCGCATGTCGCACATCTGCGCGCGGGCACAAAGATGGGCGATATAAAATTCATCGATTCGATGATCAGAGACGGGTTGTGGGACGCGTTCAACGGCTACCATATGGGCCAGACCGCTGAAAATGTTGCCGCAAAATGGCAAATCAGCCGTGAAATGCAGGACGAATTTGCGCTCGCCAGCCAAAACAAGGCCGAAGCAGCGCAAAAGGCGGGGAAATTCGCGGACGAAATAATCGCATTTACCGTTAAGACCCGCAGGGGCGAGACGGTGGTTGATCAGGACGAATACATCCGCCACGGGGCCACGCTGGAATCGATGCAAAAACTGCGCCCGGCCTTTACCAAGGACGGCACGGTAACGGCGGGCAACGCATCGGGGCTGAACGACGGCGCGGCGGCCGTGCTGCTGATGACCGAAGCTGAGGCGCAGCGCCGCGGCCTGCAGCCACTAGCCCGGATCGCGTCTTACGCAACGGCCGGGGTTGATCCTTCGATCATGGGGAGCGGCCCGATTCCCTCCAGCCGCAAAGCGCTTGAAAAAGCGGGTTGGAAAGCCGCCGACCTCGATCGAATCGAGGCGAACGAAGCGTTTGCAGCGCAGGCCTGCGCCGTCAACCAGGACCTTGGCTGGGATACTGCGAAGGTTAACGTGAACGGTGGCGCAATTGCGATTGGTCACCCGATCGGGGCATCTGGGTGCCGGATCCTGAACACGCTGGTCTATGAGATGAAGCGCTCGGGTGCGAAGAAAGGCCTTGCCACACTATGCATCGGCGGTGGCATGGGGGTTGCAATGTGCCTGGAGGGGCTCTGATTCGCCGCGAATGAAGCACCGGATACGCGCAACTTTGTTGCGCGTATCAATTAATTTCGGTAACAGGATTATAAGAGTAGCGAATTTTCGGGAGGAATCATGTCCAAAGTAGCAATCGTCACCGGCGGCACGCGCGGCATAGGCGCCGCGATTTCCATCGCACTGAAAAATGCGGGCTATACAGTCGCCGCAAACTATGCCGGCAACGATGAGGCGGCCAAGAAATTCACTGCCGAAACCGGGATCAAGACCTACAAATGGTCGGTCGCTGATTATGATGCCTGCGCCGCCGGTATTGCGCAGATCGAGGCTGACCTGGGACCGATCGCGGTGTTGGTCAACAACGCGGGCATCACCCGTGACGCGATGTTTCACAAGATGACACCGCAACAGTGGAAAGAGGTCATGGACACCAACCTGTCGGGGTTGTTCAACATGACGCATCCGCTTTGGACCGGAATGCGTGATCGTAAATTTGGCCGGGTGATCAATATCTCATCGATCAATGGCCAGAAGGGTCAGGCCGGGCAGGCCAACTATTCTGCCGCAAAAGCAGGCGATCTGGGCTTTACCAAAGCGCTTGCAATGGAAGGCGCGCGCGCTGGCATTACCGTGAACGCGATCTGCCCCGGCTACATCGGCACCGAGATGGTGCGCGCGATTGATGAAAAAGTCCTGAATGAGCGTATTATTCCTCAAATCCCGGTGGGCCGATTGGGCGAGCCGGAAGAAATTGCGCGCTGCGTGGTGTTTTTGGCAGCTGACGATGCCGGCTTCATCACGGGATCAACGATCTCCGCGAATGGCGGCCAGTTCGTGGTCTGACTCCCTTGGTATTTGGCGAAAGGCCCGCAGACTGCGGGCCTTTCTGTATTTTTGAGGCTCCATGTCGCGCAACAAGGCAACTTTGATTGGTTTTTCGGCGGTCCTGCTGTGGTCGCTGCTGGCCCTTTTCACGGTTGGATCAGCCCCTGTGCCGCCGCTTTTGCTGAACGCGATGTGTTTTGCGATTGGCGGTGCGATCGGGTTGGTTTGGGTGGCGCGATCGGGTGGGTTTGGCGTGCTGCGTGCGGTGCCGATACAGGTCTATGCCTTTGGCACCGCCGGGCTTTTTGGTTATCATTTTTTATATTTCTCGGCACTACGGATGGCGCCCGCCGCTGAGGCCGGATTGATTGCCTACCTTTGGCCGCTGCTGATTGTGCTGTTTTCGGGGCTATTGCCGGGCGAACGGCTACGCCCGCTTCACATTATTAGCGCGTTGATTGCGTTTGCGGGCGCGGCGCTGATCGTGGCGGGCAGCGGTGAGGGGGCAAGGGCCGGGGCATTGCCGGGATATGGGCTGGCGCTTTTATGCGCGCTGACCTGGGCTGGGTATTCGCTGATTTCGCGGCGTCTGGGGCAGGTGCCGACGGCGGCGGTGGCGGTTTATTGTGTTGCCACAGCCGCTTTATCGGGGATAGCGCATCTGGCACTGGAAGAAACCGTGTGGCCGGTCGGCGCATTGGGTTGGGCTGCAACGCTGGCGTTGGGGCTGGGGCCAGTCGGGCTGGCGTTTTACACATGGGATATTGGCGTGAAACGCGGCGATATCCAGATCTTGGGAACCGCGTCCTATGCCGCGCCGCTTTTGTCAACGCTGGCGCTTGTGCTGGCGGGTATGGCCACCGCCAGCACAAACCTGTTGCTGGCGGCAGCTATGATTGCATCTGGCGCCGCGTTGGCCGCAAGGGCAAGCCGCGTCGGATCAATCAAGCATCCGTAAGACGGGTGATCTGTTCCTTGAGTTTGAGTTTCTGCTTTTTCATCTCGGCAATTTGAAGAGCGTCAACGCCCGGCGTACGGGCGGCCTTTTCAACGGCATCTGAAAGTGCCTCGTGCTTCTTGCGAAGCTCGTTGATGTGCGAACTCATCGTCATGACTGCTTCCTCTCTTGTGAACACGATATCAATCGGACCACATATCGTGAGTCGTGTCACGAGGGGACAGCCCTCTGCGACATGATTTCAGTGTGGCTCACGAATTCTTGCTTAATGGTTAATGATCCAGAACCAATGGCGCGCCGTTACGCAAAATCTTGCGAACCTCGGGGGTCATGTCTTCGCCGTCCCGGATGTGGGCGGGGGCCGCGTGCAAAACCAAAGGCGCCAATAGACGCAGCACACCGCGGCCACCCTTGCGTGCCTGCACGATGACCCGCCCTGCGGCCCGGCCCTGACGCGGCGCGATCGGCAAGACTTGTGTGCTGCCTGCCCTGCCCGCCAGCGCGCAAAGAACATCTGCCAGCCTGTCGGCTTGTTGGATCAGCGTGATCTGCCCGCCCGGGTGCAGACGCCGCAGCGCCTGCCGGACCCATTGGTCCAACGGGGTAAGTTCGCGGCGCGCCAGTTCGCGCCCTGCATCAGCGGCGCTGGTGCCATCACAAGGTGCGAAATAGGGCGGGTTGGCGATGACATGGTCAAAGTTCTGCGCCCTCAGATCCGGGGGCGGGGCGGCCAGATCACCCTCGAACACCTCCAACATGATACCGTTGCGCGCCGCGTTATCGCGGGCCAACACGGCATAAGAGGGCTGCACCTCAAGCCCCGCCAGCCGCAACCCCGGCACCCGCCAGCCCAGACACAGGCTGGCCACGCCCGCGCCACAGCCCAGTTCCAACACGCTTTGCCCCGCGTATGCCGGGCAGGCGGCGGCCAGCAAGACCGGGTCCATCGCCGCGCGGTAGCCATTGCGCGGCTGCGCCACAATCAGATGACCACCCAGGAACCCGTCTTGCGTCAGATCTTCCGGGGCAAACATCAGTCTGTGCCTATCGCGTTATCGCGCAGCACTACGCGCGCCATGAACAGATCCGTGTCACGCACCATGACCCGGCGTGGCAATATCCCAAGGCTGCCTTCCAGCACGCTCATGTGGACGTCCATCTGAAACACGGCTATACCCTCGCCCTCAAGGAGGGCCGTGGCGATGGCCAGTTTGACCGGGTCAGTGCTGCGAAAAAGCTCTTTCATAGACCGAGACTTAAGGGCATCAACCGGCCCTGTCGAGAACGGTTGGAGACGGGGATGGGAATGATGGGCCTCGATATGAAAAATGACGACCGGACGGCAAGGCCGCATGACCGGCTGGCCGAGGCTTTGGCCGACGATATGGCGGCGGTGAATCGCCTGATCCGGGACCGGATGGCATCGGAACACGCGCCGCGCATCCCTGAGGTGACAGCGCATCTGGTTGAGGCAGGCGGCAAGCGTTTGCGCCCGATGCTGACCCTGGCTGCCGCGCGGCTTTGCGGTTATGACGGGCCTTATCATGTGCATCTGGCGGCCACGGTCGAGTTCATTCACACCGCAACCTTGCTGCATGACGACGTGGTCGACGAAAGCGCCAAACGCCGGGGTCGGCCGACGGCGAACCTGCTGTGGGACAACAAATCCTCGGTTCTGGTAGGTGACTACCTGTTTGCGCGCAGTTTTCAGCTGATGACCGAGACCGGCAATATGCGGGTGTTGGGAATTTTGTCGAACGCCTCGGCGGTGATTGCCGAAGGTGAGGTGTTGCAACTGACCGCCGCGCAAGATCTGACCACCGATGAGGCCACCTATCTGAAGGTGATCCGCGGCAAGACGGCGGCGCTGTTTTCAGCCGCAACCGAAGTGGGCGGCGTGATTGCCGGCGCCCCCGAGCGCCAGGTCAAGGCGCTCTTTGCCTATGGCGACGCGCTGGGGATTGCGTTTCAGATTGTGGATGATCTGCTGGATTATGGCGGCGCATCCGACGTGATCGGCAAGAATACCGGCGATGATTTCCGCGAACGCAAGCTGACACTGCCGGTGATCAAGGCGGTGGCGCTGGCCGATGCCGAGGAGCGCGCCTTTTGGACCCGCGTCATCGAAAAGGGCGACCAGCGTGAGGATGACCTTGATCACGCCCGCGCCCTGATGACCCGGCACGACACGCTGAACGCGACCCGCGCCGAAGCGCTGGATTGGGCCGCCAAGGCCCGCGCCGCGCTGACGGATCTGCCCGCCCATCCGCTGCGCGGAATGCTGGAAGATCTGGCGGATTATGTCGTGGCCCGTCTGCGTTAGGTGCAGGCGGCGCGGTTAGGCAGATTGAGTATTTAAGCCAAAAAAAAAGCCTGGCGCGGGCGCGGCTTTGCCCGCTCGGTCTGGTTGCCCAAGGGGCCGCAGGCGGTCCACCACTGTGGGTGGGCTGCGCGCAAGAGGGTGTGGGCGGCTTTCGCCTGGGGTTCGGTCGCGAAAAGCGCGAAACACGTGGCCCCCGAGCCGGACATGCGCGCAAGGCGGCAGCCGGGCAGACCAGCCAGCGCGGCCAGCACGGTCGCGATGACGGGTTGGATGGCAATCGCCGGTGCCTGAAGGTCATTGCGTTGGGTTGCCAGCCAGTCGATCAGCGCGGTTGCATCGGTAAACGTTGGCAGGGCGGCGGGCATGGGCGGGTTTTGGCGGTTACGCAGCGCCTTGAAGACGGCGGGGGTGGCGACCTCGACCCTGGGGTTGGCCAGCACCGCCGGGAGGGGCGGCAGGGACAGGGGCGCAATCTGCCCGCCGATGCCCTGCACCCGGGCCGGGCGCGGCTGATAGCACATTGGCACATCGGCCCCGAGCGCCGCCAGATCGACGATTGCCAGTTGCGAAAGCGCATCCCAATGCGCCTCGACGGCCAGATTGCCATTGGCCTGCCAGATCTCGGGCAGATCCCACAGATGCATCGCGCCCCGGATCGCGGCAGCCGCATCCGACGAGCCGCCGCCGATACCCGATGCTGGCGGCAGGTTTTTAATCAGCCGCATTGCCACGCGACCATCACGCCCGCTGCTTTCGGCCAGCGCATAGGTGGCCGCTGCTGCCAGGTTGGTGCCATTGCTGGGCACACCCGCAGCCTCGGGACCGTCGACAATCAACGAAACATCATCGGCCAGCGTCATTTCCAGCCGGTCAGCGACGGGCGCGAAGGTCACAAGGCTGTCCAGCAGATGATAGCCATCGGCGCGCTGGCCGGTAACGTGCAGGGTCAGGTTGATTTTGGCCGGGGCCAGAACCTCGATTGCCGGCCCGTCAGTTGGATGCATTACCGGCGGCCTTGAGCGGGGGGGCACCCTCATCGGCCAGGACCACGTCCAGCCCGACGTCCAGTTTGCGCCGGATTCGGCTAGCCTCTGCCTCGGTTTCGGGTTTGAACGATAGGGCGCGCTTCCACTGAAATTCCGCCTCGCGTTTGCGGCCAACAGCCCAGTAGACATCGCCCAGATGGTCGTTGACCAGCGAATCCACCGGCATGAATTCGATGGCGCGTTCCATTTGCGCCACCGCCTCATCGTAGCGACCCAGCCGGTAATAGGCCCAGCCAAGGCTGTCGATGATATAACCGTCGGGCCGGGTAGCCGCGGCGCGCTCAATCATATCAAGGGCCTCGACGAGGTTTTCGTTCTTTTCGACATAGGAATAGCCGAGGTAATTGAGCACTTGGGGCTGATCGGGGCTAAGTTCCAGCGCCTTGCGGAAATCAGCTTCGGCCTGATCCCAATGCTTGGAACGTTCAAATGAAATTCCGCGCGCGTAATAAAGGAACCACAAGGTTTTGCTATCTTCGCCAGATAGGGCCAACGCCTTGTCATAGGCTTTTGCGGCCTCTTCATAGCGTTCTTGACTGCGCAGCGTATCGCCAAGCAGGGTCCAGACGTCTGGCAGATCAGGTTTTTCACCGGAAAGTTCTTCCAATGCCGTGATCGCATCATCCACGCGGTCCGCCCGCACCAACGCGCTGGCGCGGCCCAGATCGGCCGCAAAATAGGCCGGATTGTCCTTTGGGATAAGCGCATAGGTGGCCGTCGCCAGATCATATTGCTGCTGTTGTTCCAACAAACTGGCTGACATCAGGATCGCGTCGATATGATCGGGGCGCAGATATTCGGCAAGGCGGGTATAGACCAGCGTCACCGCTTCACTGCCTTCGCTGTTCAACACGCCGGCAACGGTAAAGAACATTTCGGCCAAACCATCGGTTGCAGATTGGACCATGGTAAAGGGCAAAACCTCACCTGCGGCAAGCTGTGCATGGATATCGGCCAGTGCCGGGTCCAGATCGGGGCCGAAAACCGAATCGATCAGCTCGATCGCGTCCTTGTTGCGCTCCAGTTGGCTAAGCACCTGCACATGCGCCAGAACACCGCGGCGGGTGGCGCGGATCGGCTGCCCGGTCTTGCCTGAAAAGATCGCATCCGCGCCTTCGTAATCACCGACCAGCGCCAGCGCCAGGGCCTTGTGATACAGACCGAAGGCTTGGGCACCCTTGCTTTTGGCCACTTTGTCAAAAATCTTAGTCGCATCGGACATCTGCCCGGTGCCGACCAGCGACCAAGCCCGAAACAGCCCCGACACAAGGTCATTGACGCCCGTGCCCGCGTCAAGCCGCGCAATCGCCCCGGCGTAATCGCCCTGATGCGCCTGATCGGCCAGCAAGACGAGCGCCGCAATTTCGCTGCCCCCGGCAGACGCACCCGTCGAAGTGGCCAGCGGTAGGGCCCGGTCATAGTCGCCCAGGGCGATGTCAGCTATCAGCGCGGATTCTTGCAATAACCGGTTGGTTGCATCCGTTATCAGCGCGCGCGAATAATAATCCGAAGCGGCCGCAAAGTCATTTTGCATCGAGGCGAGTCGCGCGGCCAGATAGGCCCCTGCATCTTCGGCCCGGATCGGTGCGGGCACACTGGTCAGCAACAGGCCGGCGGCCAGAATGGCGGGGCGAAAAAACGGCGGCAGAAGGGGCAAGGCGCGGTTCCTTATAAGGGTTGGTGCAAACCTAGCTTTCCCGCCCCGCCAACGCAATGCAGGGCGCGCGCGTTCGGCGCGCCCTCGCGTAGAGGTGACAGCCCCGCGACGTTACATATTGGGGTAGTTCGGCCCATCGCCACCTTGGGGTGTGGTCCAGTTGATGTTCTGCGACGGATCCTTGATGTCGCAGGTTTTGCAATGGACGCAGTTTTGAAAGTTGATCTGGAACCGCGGGCCATCTTTGTCCTCGATCACCTCATAGACCCCGGCGGGGCAGTAACGCTGCGCCGGTTCGGCGTATAGCGGCAGGTTCACCGCGATCGGCACGGTCGGGTCTTTCAGTTGCAGGTGGCAAGGCTGGCTTTCTTCGTGGTTGGTGAATGAAAACGCCACGTTGGTCAGCCGGTCGAACGACAGTTTGCCATCGGGTTTGGGGTAATCTATCGGTTTGAAATCGGCCGCCTTGCCGGTGGCCTGCGCGTCCGACTTGCCGTGTTTGAGCGTGCCAAAGGGGTTCCAGCCTGTCAGGTTGGCAACCCACATATCAAAGCCACCCAGCACAAGGCTGGACCACAGCCCCAGCTTTGACCAGAGCGGTTTGACATTGCGCACCCGCTTGAGGTCTTTGGCAATCGGGCCTGCGCGCAGATCGGTCTCATAGGCTGACAGCTCATCACCAGCGCGGCCCGCCTTGATCGCCGCCGCCGCCGCTTCGGCCGCCGCAATCCCCGACAGCATCGCGTTATGGTTGCCCTTGATCCGCGGCACGTTCACAAGCCCCGCCGAACACCCCAAAAGCGCCACCCCCGGCGCTACCAGTTTCGGGATCGACTGCCAGCCGCCTTCGCTGATGGCCCGCGCGCCGTAGGCCACACGTTTGCCGCCCTCAAGCAGGTCAGCCACCACCGGGTGATGTTTGAACCGCTGGAATTCCATATAGGGGTAAAGATAGGGGTTTTCGTAGTTCAGGTGCACCACGAAGCCGACATAGACCTGATTGTTTTCCCCGTGATAGATGAACGAGCCGCCGCCAGCGTTCTTACCCAGTGGCCAGCCCATCGTATGGGTCACGGTGCCGGGGCGATGCTTGGCGGGGTCAACCTCCCAGATTTCCTTCATACCAAGGCCGAATTTCTGCGGGCAGTGGCCCTTTGACAGGTCGAACTTTGCCATCACCTCTTTGGCAAGGCTGCCGCGCACCCCTTCCGACAGGAAGACGTATTTACCCAAAAGCTCCATCCCCGGTTCATACCCGTCACCGATAGAGCCATCGGGGTTCTTGCCAAATTCGCCCGCGACGACGCCGGCAACGCGGTCGCCATCCCAGACAATCTGGCTGGCCGCCATGCCAGGGAAGATTTCCACGCCCAGCGCCTCGGCAGTTTCGGCCATCCAGCGGCAGACATTGGCCATCGAAACGATATATTTGCCATGGTTGTTCATCAAGGGCGGCATCGGCCAGTTCGGAACGCGTATCTGCCCTGCCGGCCCGAGAATATAGAAATTGTCGCGCTTGACGGCGGTTTTTACCGGCGCGCCCATCGATTGCCAATCCGGCAGCAGCGCATCAAGCCCGGATGTATCCAGCACCGCACCCGACAGGATATGCGCCCCCACCTCTGAGCCTTTTTCCAGCACCACCACCGAAAGATCGGCGTCAATCTGCTTTAGCCTGATCGCCGCAGCCAGGCCCGCAGGCCCCGCCCCTACGATCACAACATCATATTCCATCGACTCGCGTGTGGTTTCGGCCATATCGTCATTCCTCCGGCTTGCACTGCGGCTCGCGTTGTTTCAGGGGTTGGTAGCTTACCTGACGGAACGAAGCAATTCTTACGCGACGGCCTCGCGCAAGATAATTGCGTTTTCATCCGCGCGAAAAGCACGACGCAAAAGATAAGACGCCAAAAGGATGGCCCCGATCGAGGCGTAACCGTCAATGGCATAGTGATAGCCGGTGTAGACCGACAGGAACAGGATCACTGCGGTGAACAGGATGCCAATCAGCCCAAGGATCCTGCTGCGTTCCCAAAGATACAGTGCGGTGATTGTTGCAACAGCTAGATGCATCGACGGAAAGGCGGAAATCCCCAACCCCAAATCAAGACCACCACCCAAGTAACGTTGCCATAGCGCCTCTTGCACGGTTCCGATCAGGCTTTGCGTCACGCCAGAGTCGCGCAACGCCACCGTCAGACCGGCAAAACGGTCACCTCCCAACAGCCGGTCATAATAGACCGGCCCGACCGACGAACCCGCAAGCGCGAAAACATTTCCCAAAATAAACCATGACCCGAAAAACAGCCAGATGTAGCGTTTGACCCGCGTCGCGTCAGAATCACAAAGCAGCACCACAATTGGAAAGGATACGGCCGGAATGATCCACAAGTTCAGGTATGCAGGAAGCAACATCTGGGCGTTCTTCGCAAATCCCATCGCATGGGCAAAGGTCCATGGATCTATACCGCCGTGCAGCCAGGCATCTATCCGTGCCAAGGTGGGGTCGGCAAAATAGGGCACTATCTCGGGGATCAGGTTCTTAAAGAATGAAAAACCTATCTGCAGCATCAGCGTCGCCCCTGTCAGCAGGGCTAGTGGCCTAACCTTGCCGCGCAGCGCCCTTGGACTCAGCACCAAAGCTGCCACCAGCAAAACCGGCACGATGTACAGCGCCACACCCGCGAAGGTGATCATCATCACGGCGGCCGTAACGACCGCGTCCTCCATCAGTCCTATATAGTCGTCACGGATCAGCGCAGTGGCCGTCAATCCGCCAAGCATATAAAGAAAAGCCGCGCGAAAGACTAGCTGCACCTGTTGGACCTCACATTCCGCCGTGATCCTCATTATGGGCGGTTTTTGGCATAAATGTGACCCGGCCCTTGACTTTGGGGCCCCAGCACGGATTTACAGGTTTCGCGCTTCAATTGTGCCAATTTTTGCAAGCCCAGGGTTCCCATGGAAAAGATACCGATGACGCGCGCGGGGTTTGACGCGCTAGACACTGAACTTAGAAACCTCAAATCGGTGGAACGTCCCACCGTTATCAAGGCGATTGCCGAAGCCCGTGAGCATGGCGATCTGTCGGAAAACGCCGAATATCACGCCGCGCGCGAAAAGCAGAGCTTTGTCGAAGGCCGGATCAAAGAGCTGGAAGCGATCATCGGCCGTGCCGAGGTGATCGACCCGACGCGGCTTTCGGGGACAATCAAATTTGGCGCCACCGTGACGCTGGTTGATGAGGACAGCAACGAAGAGCGCACCTATCAGATTGTCGGTGAGGCCGAAGCCAATATCGAACGCGGCCTGCTTAACATCAGATCCCCCCTTGCGCGCGCCCTGATCGGCAAGGATACGGGCGATAGCGTTGAGGTCCGCACACCGGGTGGCGATAAAAGTTACGAAGTACTTTCGATTCTTTTCCGCTAAGGTAGGCACATGACCGAACCCGCGCCGAACCACTCTGCCCCCTCGGCCTTTGCCCGTCTTTCGGCGGCAAAGGCGGGAATGCCGTCAAAAGGCAGCGGTGTCAGCAGTGCCGAACGGATGGCGCTGTTTCTGTCGGTTCTTTGGCTGGCGTTGGTCGGTACCTTTTTTCTGCTGGTTCCGGCAGGCGAGGGTGGTTCAGGCACGCTGTCGGCGGTGATGACACTGGTGGGGATTTTCCTGCCCGTGGCGATGATCTGGGTTGCCGCAGTCACAGCGCGCACAGCCCGTGAGATGCGCGCGGAAGCGCAAGAGCTGAAATCTTCGGTCGAGGCCATGCGGATGGCGTGGCTGGCGCAGCAATCAGCGCGCAACGCCCCTTCGGTCGAACGCAAACTGGACGAAATCGCCGCGTCCGCGCGCCAGACAGAAACAGCGGTGGCCACCTTTGCCTCGCGTCGCGATACGACAGCGACACAACCTTCGGCCGACCGCAAGGCGGCGCTGGCCACCCCCCGCGCCTCTACCCCCGGTGAGGATCAACCCACACTGGCCCTGGGCACCCCGGCCGAGGAATTGCACGCCCCGGTTTCTGTCAAGGATTTCATTCTGGCACTGAATTTTCCTGACAATGCCGATGACCGCGAAGGATTTCGCGCGCTGCGTCGGGCGCTGGAAGACCGCACCATGGCCAAGCTGATCCGTGCCGCACAGGACGTATTGACCCTTCTTAGCCAGGACGGGATCTATATGGATGACCTAAGGCCCGACCGCGCCAAACCCGACCTCTGGCGCCGCTTTGCCACCGGCGAGCGTGGCCGCGAGGTGGCGGCCTTGGGCGGGGTGCGTGATCGTTCATCACTGGCGCTGACGGTGGGGCGAATGCGGCAGGACACGATCTTTCGGGATGCCGCCCATCATTTTCTACGCCAGTTCGACAAGACTTTTTCCGAGTTTGAAAAGAACGCAACCGATCAGGAAGTAGCGGAGCTGGCCGATACCCGCACGGCCCGCGCCTTCATGTTGTTGGGCCGCGTGACAGGAACCTTCGACTGATCCCGGCATTTGGCGTTCCCTGCGGTGCTGATGTCTTGATTGAGAAAGCCCGGGCGGTTTAGGCTCTGCCCTTGAACGGGCCGTCACGTTATAGCCGCCGCACCATTACCAAAGCGGTATCAAATGCAAAGGCCAATGCCGTGAGTCGGCTTTTGACCGCGCGTTCAACCACAAAGCCGCGCCTTTCATAAAGCGCACGCGCGCGGGCGTTTCGGGTCACAACCTCCAACCGCAGTTCCCGGTAGCCATGCACCGTGGCCTCGGCACAGAGCGCCTCGATCAGGGCGGTGCCAATGCCTTCACCGCGGTGTTCAGGATGCACCGCCAGCCCATCAACATCCAGCGTCCACGGCGTCAGATCACGCGCCAGAAACGAAAAACACCTACCTCGCCAATAGCCACCTACCCGGCCATAGACCGCGTTCAGATCCGACTGAATGCCACCCACGAATGACCCTTGCCGGTCACGAAACCCGACTACCCCCAGCACCAGACCCGTTGCATCTACCGCCGCGATAACATGGGTGGGGTCGATCACCCTTTCGACAAATCGGAGCGCCTTGCGTTCGGGGCCCATGATCCGGCCCAGCTTGTCACTGAACGCATCCCAGTAAAGCCGGGCCGCAGCAGGGCGCTGGCTATCATGAAGCCCGACCTGAATCCGGGGCATCATGGGATTTTTGGCGCGCAAAGCGCCTCGGCGCGCGCCAAATCTTCGATGGTGTTGATGTTGATGAACGGGTCTTCGATCACATCTTCAAAGGCCACCACCACAGCACCCGAAAGCGCGGCGCGCAAACGGCGTTCGCCCGCAGCCAAATCCTTGGCCAAGGCGGCGCGCTGCGCTGTTGGCCAGAGCGCCGCGGTAGGGTGCAGCCGCTCGCCATAGGCCGCCATGGCCGGCCCACCCCGCGTTGCCGCATCCAGCCGGTCGACCAGATCAAACGGGACAAAGGGCGTATCGACCGATACCGTCACCAGCGCCCGCGCGCCCTGCCCTGCGGCCCAGTCAAGCCCCGCCAGTATCCCGGCAAGCGGCCCCTGGCCCAGAAGATCCGGCGGATCGGGCAGCACCGGCAGGCCATACCGGGCAAACCGCGCCGCATCGCCATTGGCCGACAGTGCCAGTTGCTCCACCTGCCCCGACAGCCGCGCGATCCCATGCGCCAGCAGCGGGCGCCCGGCCAGCATCAACAGGGCCTTGTCAGCGCCGCCCATCCGCCGCCCTTGCCCACCGGCCAGAATCAACCCGCAAATCGTCATCGCTGCGCCACCACGTCTTGCATCCGCTGCCTCATCGCCTATGACTTGGCGCATCATGCACCCCAGAGCAAGCCCATGACCAGAACTCCTTCCCCCACAGCCGCGTATTGGCGCGGTTTCCGCCAGGCCCTGCCGTTCATGCTGGTCATCGTTCCCTTTGGCCTGCTGTTTGGCGTGGCCGGGACCGAAGCCGGGTTCAATCTGGCCGAGGTAATGGGCTTTTCGATATTGGTCATTGCCGGGGCCTCGCAGTTTACTGCGGTGCAGCTGATGACCGACAATGCGCCCGTGGTCATGGTTTTGCTGACCTCGCTTGCCGTCAACCTGCGGATGGCGATGTATTCGGCGGCCCTTTCGCCGCATCTGGGCGCTGCCACGCCATGGCAAAAGGTGCTGACATCCTATTTCATGGTCGATCAGACCTATGCCTTGGCCGCGCAGGATTACGAGATCCGGCCAGAGCAGACCATGACCGAAAAGCTGGCATTCTACGCCGGGGCCTGCACCCCGATCTGCCCGCAGTGGTATGTTTCGACCTGGCTGGGGGCCGTGCTGGGCGAGGCGATACCACCCGCGTTTGCGCTCGACTTTGCCGTGCCGATCACCTTTCTGGCGATGCTTGCGCCGATGCTGCGCACGCTGGCGCATCTGGCGGCGGCGGCGGTATCGGTCGGTGTGGCACTGGCGCTGGCGTTTCTTCCCAGCGGCACCGGACTGCTGGTTGCGGCGGCCTGCGCCATGTTCACCGGCGCGCAGGTTGAAATCTGGATCCAAAGGCGCAAAGCATGACCTACAGCAAGGTAGAAATCTGGGCGGTGATCCTGTTGTTGGGGATTGGCACGTTCTTCATACGGTATTCGTTTCTGGGGATGATCGGCAACCGCCCGTTGCCTGAATGGGCGTTACGCTATCTGCGCTATACCCCGGTTGCGGTGCTGCCGGGGCTGGTCGCGCCGCTGGTCCTCTGGCCCTCGGGTACGGGCGGAGAGTTTGACCTCGCGCGCCTGCTGGCCGCCTTTGCCACCCTTGGTTTTGGCGTGGTGACGCGCAATACGCTGGCCGCGATCATCGGCGGGCTGGCGGCGCTTTATCTGGGAATTTTCAGTTTCGGTTAGCATCAAAGGCAGGTTGGATCCGTTCTTGCTGAATCATCAGCACGCCGGAATTGTCGGCAGGATCGCCATCGTAATGGTCGCTGAGCGTGGCACCGGGCAGCTTGGCCCAAGCCGCTGACACCCTAAGTGGCGACAACGTTCTGGGGATGGATTCAAACCCCGGCACGCCGCGCAGCACGTCGACCACCGAATTGGCGCACATCATCTTGCCCACCGCACCATGCGCCTCGGCCTGGGCGCGGATCTGTTCCGCCGCAGCAAGCGTCACCGGCACGGTCTGCTCGCGCACATACCAGGTTTCGCGGGCATGGTAGTCGATGTAAAAGGTCTTCATCCGGTCGGTGATGCCATAATGAACATCGTTCCGCTCGGGCACCCAGGGGTGATACCAACTGCCCGCAGGGTCCCACATCACGCGCTGCACGCCGTCGATCATCAGCGCCGAATGCCCCCCCTGACCAGAGCTGGTGCCAATCACCGTGAACAGCGTGACCGAAGGCGGCGCACCGGTGGAGTAGGCGGCTTTTTTAACGGCCTCGTCCGGTGCCCAGATCGGCTCTGCACCGCAGGCCGCCAGAAGGAACGGCAAAACCAGACAGATGAGAAGGCGGCGCATCTGCCTGACCCCTTTTAGTTACGTTCAGCCGTTGACCAGTGCCAAAAACACCAGAACAAGAAGGGTCGCAACCACAGCATAGGTCACAAACTTCACAAAACCCGCAAAGGTCTTTTCGTGGGCACGGATATCCATATCGCCCTGCGTATGATCGGCCATTCCTGTCTCCCTGACTTCGTCTCCCTCAGTATCGGATAGCCGATACTTGGCACGGTGTCACGCCCCCTTCGGGGTTTCCATACCCGCGACCAGGCGAAAGCCGATGCGCCGGGGCTCTTCTTGTTCATCCGCCTTCGGAAGCGCCACCAGCATAACGCTAAGCTGGCTGACATGCTGAATAAGTTGCGTGCGCGCACCGCTTTCATCGCGGCCATAGAAGGTCAGGATGTCGGGGGCGAAATAGCCAAGCCCCTCGATCCGCAACACCCCGGCGTTACCGCCGGTCAGGCCCAGGGCGACCTCTTGATCGCTGTCCAGTTGCTGTTCAAAGTTCTGGATATAGACCACCAGCCGCTCATACGCCCATTGGGCGGGGGACTTGCCCCCAAAGGGTTCACGGGTCAGCACTTCGGGCATAGGCAGGGATTCAGGGGTAAGAGGTGCGTCTTCATGGGTGTGGACAACATGGGCACAGGGGATTGCCGTCTCTTCATGCGCCTCTGCTGTGGTGCGGATCTGGCCCATGCTCGGGTTTGAAGTGGTTTTGCTTTTCATCATCCGCTCCTTACACCAGACGCCACAGCCACGCGCCATCGGAACGCAGGGTCCGGCAAACGCTACCCCTGTGCAACAGGTGATTTAGGTGGGCAACGGCCTCGACCAGGGCCAGCCCGTATTCGGGCTCGCCGATGGGGCGTTTGAACAGGGGCAGGAAACACTCGGCCGCGGTGCGTGGGGTGGTCAGGTGGTCAAGCAACCGGTCCAGCGCGCCCAGGTGGTTATCCACCATCTGACACAGCCGCAACGGCAGGCCGGTAAACGGCAGCTTGTGGCCGGGCAGTACCAGGTGCCGCGCCTCGGCCAGCGCCTGAAACCGCGCGCAAGAGGCCAGCCAATCGGCCACCGGGTCCGCGTCGGGTTCGGTCGCATAGACGCCAAGGTTGGCGCTGATCGACGGTAAAAGCTGGTCACCGCCGATCACCAGATCATCATCCTCGCTCCACAAAGTGGCGTGTTCGGGGGCGTGGCCGTCGCCCATCCGCACGCGCCATTGCCGCCCGCCCATGGTCAGGGCCTGTCCCTCGACCAGCCGCGTGTAGCCCAGCGGCAAGGGGTGGACACAATCGGCAAAGTTGAACGGGCGCTCAGTGGCGCGGCGGGCCAGAAGACCCGGCTCCATCCCCGCCAAACGCCAGAAGGCCAGCGTTTCAGGGGCGGGCAAGGGCTGCTCATCCAGGCACAGCATCCGCGCAAAAAGCCAGCTGGTGCGGGTGGTCAGCAGCTCAGCCCCCTGCGTCTGAAACCATCCGGCAAGGCCGATATGGTCGGGGTGGTAATGCGTCACGACCACCCGCCTGACCGGCTTGCCCGCCAAAGGCCCGGCCAGAACATCGGCCCAAAGCGCGCGCGATTTTCGCGTGTTCATGCCAGGGTCGATCACGCACCAGCCATCGCCATCGTCCAGCACATAGGCGTTGACGTGATCCAGCGCCATCGGCAACGGCATCCGCAGCCAGAATACACCCGGCGCCAATTCGGCCGGCTGGCCCGGCGCGGGCGGCTCTGCCCAAGGGTAGCGGATTACTGCTGCGGGCGCGTCCCTCACGCGCCCAGATCCTCATCTGTCAGCGCATAAAGCCCCTCGGCGCCTTCGCGGGCTTCGGCCAGCGCTGCGGCGTATTGCGGCAAAAGCCGGCGGATATAGACCGCCGCCAAACGCGAACGCGGCCCCTGCCCGCCCTCAACCACAGCAGCGCGCAGGTGGTAATGCGCCCCAAGTACCCGCGCGAAGGCACGCAAGTAGGGCACCGCACCCGCAAAGCGGTCTTGCGTGTCTTGCGCCAACAGCCCCTCGGTCGCCTCCCGCAGGGTTTCGGCGGCGGCCCAGACATCCTCGGCCAGTTGCGGAACCACGGCGCGCGCTGCCTTGGCCGCGTCTTCGACCTCTTGCAACAGCCGAAAGGCGGCGGCGCCCCGATCCATCATCTTGCGCCCAACCAGATCCATCGCCTGAATACCGTTGGTGCCTTCATAGATCGCGGTCACGCGCACATCTCGGTAATACTGCGCCGCGCCGGTTTCCTCGATAAAGCCCATGCCGCCATGCACCTGCACACCCATTTCGGCCACAGCCATGCCGGTGTCAGTGCCATAGGCCTTGGCAATCGGCGTCAGCAATGCGGCGCGGGACGTTGCGTCGGCCTCGCCAGTGGCGCGCCCCATGTCCAGCGCCACGGCACAGGCCAGCGCGATGCTGCGCGCGGCAAAAATTTCCGCCTTCATCGTGGCCAGCATCCGGCGCACATCGGCGTGGTTGATGATCGGGCCCATCTGCGCACGATCACGGGCATAGTCTGCGGCCTTCTGCCAGGAAGCCTCGGCCACGCCGATACCCTGCACCCCCACCGCCAGCCGGGCGTTGTTCATCATCGTGAACATCGCGGCCATGCCTTTGCCGGGGGCACCCACCAGCCAGCCCTGCGCCCCCTCAAACGCCATCACACAAGTAGGTGATCCGTGCAGCCCCATCTTATGCTCAAGACTGACGACGCTTACTGCGTTACGCTTGCCGGGTGCGCCATCAGCATTCGGAATGAACTTGGGAACCATGAACAGGCTGATCCCCTTGGTGCCCGGCGCCGCATCGGGCAACCGCGCCAATACCAGATGACAGATATTCTCTGTCAGATCGCTGTCACCCCAGGAAATGAATATCTTTTGCCCGGTGATCTTGTAGGTGCCATCCCCCAGCGGTTCGGCCTTGGTGCGTAACGCCCCCACGTCGCTGCCCGCCTGAGACTCTGTCAGGTTCATCGTGCCGGACCATTCGCCGGAAATCAACTTCGGCAGGTAAAGCGCCTTCATCTCATCGCTGGCATGATGTTCCAACGCCTCGATCTGGCCCTGGCTTAGCAAAGGGTTCAATTGCAACGCAAGGCAAGCCCCTGACATCATGTCATTCACCGCCATGTTAAGCGCTTGCGGCAGGCCCATGCCACCAAATTCCTGCGGCGCGGCCAAGGCAACCCAGCCCCCTTCCGCAATCGCCTCAAACCCCGCCCTGAACCCCGGAGAGGTGCGCACCACCCCGTTCTCCAACCGGGCCGGATGCAGATCGCCCCCGCGCTGCAAAGGTGCCAGCACCTCATCGCACAGACGCGCGGCTTCGGTCAGAATCGCCTCGACCGTCTCGCCCGTCGCTTCGGCAAAACGTTCCGTGGCAACAACCGGCGCCAAGGGCACGATCTGATCCAGAATAAAGCGGAATTCGCCCACGGGGGAACGGTATGGCATCGTTTCTTTCCTTTCGCGCGCCTTGGCAAAACACGGGCTGGCGCGTATGTCGTGTACTCTGCCGTCAAGTTACGGCAAGGTCACGCCCTATCAACCCCAACGCTGCGTCACGAAACACCCTGATGAATCCACATACCGAACTGATTTCTGCCGACCCTGCCGGCATTGCGCGCGCAGCTACCTTGCTGAAGGGCGGCGATCTGGTGGCCTTTCCCACAGAAACGGTCTACGGGCTGGGCGGCGATGCACGATCCGATATTGCCGTCGCGCGGATCTTTGACGCCAAGGGCCGGCCCCGCTTCAACCCGCTGATCGTGCACCTGCCCTCAGTCAAGGCCGCTCGCCAGATCGCCATATTTTCGCCCGAGGCCGATCGGCTGGCCGATGCCTTCTGGCCCGGCCCCCTGACACTGGTACTACCGCGGCGCCCAGATGCCGGGCTATCGGATCTGGTCACAGCAGGCCTGCCGACAGTGGCAATCCGCATTCCCGAACATCCACTGGCGCAGGCGCTATTGCGCGCATTCGGCGGGCCACTCGCAGCACCTTCAGCCAATCCATCAGGCAAGATCAGCCCTACCTGTGCGGCACATGTGACAGAGGGGCTATCGGGAAAGATCGCCGCCATTCTTGACGGTGGCGCCTGTGCCGTCGGTGTTGAATCCACCATCCTGGCGCTTGATCCGCCCACCCTGTTGCGCCCCGGCGGCCTTCCCGCCGAGGCGATCGAGGCCTGCCTTGGCACGCGCCTTAGCAGTGGCGGGAACATCACTAAACCCACTGCGCCGGGCCAATTGGCCTCGCATTACGCTCCGCGCGCATCAGTCCGCCTGAATGTAACGAAACCGGCTCCGGGAGAAATCTGGCTGGGCTATGGGCCAATTGGCGCTGACTTTAACCTGTCCCCGTCAAGCGATCTGGTTGAGGCTGCAGCCAATCTCTTCAAGACCCTGCGCGACGCCGATCGTCAGGCGGGCCCAAAAGGCCGCATCGCCGTCGCTCCGATCCCAAACCACGGCCTTGGCCGTGCAATCAACGATCGCCTGCGCCGCGCCGCCGCCCCCCGTTCTTGAGATGCGGCTTTTCGTTGGTGAAAATACTCCCGCCGGAGGCTTCAACAGCAGCGTCAGGAGCCTCCGGCGGGAGTATTTTCACCAACGAAAAGCCGCATATTATACTTTTGCGATCAGGCGTGCGCGCAGTTCTTCGCGTAATAATCCTTCGTCAATTGTGGACTGCTGGGCAAGGCGTTTCAGACCAAAATGTACACGGGCGATTTCCTGATAATAGCTTGTGAACGAATAGTTGACGGCGGCTCCGGCGAGCGCGCCCAGCACTGGGGCGGTTTGGGCGGCCAGTTTTTGGCCCAGAACCGCCGACAGGCGCGGGGCTACGCGGGCGATCAGCCCTTGCAGCGTTTGCCCGGTAATGGTCACGCGCGTGGCGAAAAAGCCCATGTCGGTGCCGTCATCAGCCTCAAGCGGCCCTGCGCTGGCAAAGACATGCAAGCATTCGATGCGCCCCTCGTCCGTGTCAGGATCAAAGCCGTGTTCGGCCGCGATACCCTGGATTGAACGGAGTAGAACCGTCACGGTCAGCGGCAGTTCGGCCAAGGCACCCGGCAACCCGCCAAGCCCCCCAGCAGCCCCCATCGCCGTGGCCAGCGCCGTGTTGAACCAGTCGGATCGGTCCGCCACAACCCCGCGCGACCGCTTTGCCGCGCCAAAGGCGGTTTGCAGCGCGTTGGCCGTGGCGCCTTCCAGCCCGTCCCGGACGCGGGTGGGCAGTTTTCCCAGTAGGTTTTCGGCGCTGCCGCCCAGATAGGCCATCACCTGCATCCCGACTCCACTGGCCGCGCGGTGGCGGCGCGCGAGATCATCCAGCGCGGTCAGAACCGTCTTGTCGGTCACGGGCGGTAGAATTTCGGCCTCTGTCATCATGCACCCTCCAGTATGCATCTGGGGCTAATATGGGGGGCAAAGGTGGGCTTCGCCAGATCCCCGCAGTCAGGTGGCGGTTTTCGTCACCTCGCCCCGAACGCCATCCCAGGCGCCGGGGATCAGTTCCAGCCCCAGAACGCGGTCCGGGTTGGTGGGCGGCGGCATCACCACATCGGGCAGTTTCGCAAAGCCGAAACGGCCGTAATAGGGCGCATCGCCAACCAGCAGCACCCGTTCCCAACCCAGTTTACGCGCCTCGGCCAGGCTTTCGTGCATCAAGAGGCCGCCCAGACCTTCTGCTTGCCGCGTTGGGTGCACCGCGATCGGCCCCAGCAAAAGCACGCGTTGCCCCGCGACCCGCACCGGCCAATAGCGGATGACCGCCGCCAAGACCCCGTCTTCGCGCAGCACGAGGCACAGGGGGCGCACCGGCGCCACCCCATCGCGCAGCCGATAAGAAGACAGTGCCGTGCGCCCCGGCGCAAAGCACAGGTCATAAAGTGCCTCCACTTCCCACCAATCTGCGTCGGCCTCTTGCTCAAGCTGATACATCCGCGGCCATCCCGAATAATCTGAAATCGCGGGTAGCACGGGGCAAGGTCAAGGGCAAACACATCAAGGGCATCGCCCGTTTTACGGCCCCAGGGGCGGCCATAGCGCATTGTGCAACCCGTGCAACACACTGCACCCTATCGGCAGGGGCGGGCGGGTTTGGGCCAAATACCCCACGAACATGCTAATATTCGCCGTCACACCGACACCGTGAAAATCAATATGGCGACATGGTCCATTGCGCAGGATCAAAGCCAGACTGGGCTCTGCCGTCGTCAGGTGCGCAACACGGTTCAAAGGGGGGGCCGTTCCGTTTACAAGGCGGCACGAAACGCGCGGCAGTTGACTTTCACAGTATCGCGACCCAAGAGAGTGCAATGACTCAGACCCTCCTCTCCGTCGCCCTTGGGGGCGCATCTGGTGCCTCGGCGCGCTATCTTGTGAACGTGACCGCGACGCGGATGATGGGGCACGGCTTTCCCTACGCTACGCTTTTTGTCAACGTTCTGGGGTCGCTGTTGATGGGGGTTTTGGTGATAGTGCTGGCCGAAAAAGGGGGGAACCGGTTCGCCCCTTTCCTGATGACCGGGGTGCTGGGTGGCTTTACCACATTTTCGGCGTTTTCGCTGGATGCGGTAACGCTGTGGGAACGAGGACAAAGCGGGCTTGCCGCAGCCTATGTGCTGGGCACCGTTATCATGACGCTGGGGGCGCTGTTCGCCGGCATGACGCTGGCACGAGGATGGTTTGCATGAGCGCGGGTGTAAAGTTACTGACGGTTTCTGTGGATGAGGGCGAACAGCGGCTGGACCGCTGGCTAAAGCGGCGCTTTCCACAGGTGAACCAGATTGCGGTCGAAAAAATGTGTCGCACCGGCCAGATCCGGGTTGACGGTGGCCGGGTCAAGGCAGCGACCCGCGTGGTGCCGGGTCAGACCGTGCGTGTGCCGCCCCTGCCCGAGGCCGAGGTTGTGGCCCGCCAACGCGCAGAACGCCCGACCGGGCCGCAGGTGGGCGACGACGACACAAAGATGATTCAAGCCGCCGTGCTGTGGCGCGATGAACATATCATCGCCCTGAACAAACCGCCGGGGCTGCCATCGCAGGGTGGGTCGGGCTTGGGCGGGCGCCATGTCGACGGGCTGACCGAGGCGCTGAAATTCGGCTTCAAGGAACGGCCAAAGCTGGTGCATCGGCTGGACAAGGACACCTCGGGCGTGTTGCTTTTGGCGCGCACTGACCGGGTGGCGCGGGCGCTATCGGAAAGTTTCCGCCACCGCACCACGCGCAAGATTTATTGGGCCGTGGTGGCCGGCGTGCCGAACCCGCGCAAGGGGACCATCCGCTTTGGGTTGGTCAAGGCGCCGGGCCGGGGTAGCCACGGTGAGGGTGAAAAGATGATCTGCATCCACCCCTCGAAGGTGGATCAGACCGATGGCGCCAAACGCGCCACCACGGATTTTGCCGTGCTGTCAATGCTGGGCACCCGCGCGGCCTGGGTGGCACTGGTGCCGATCACCGGGCGCACCCATCAGTTGCGCGCGCACATGGCCGAACTGGGACACCCGATTATCGGTGACGGCAAGTATGGTGGTAGCGGGCAGGAAAATCTGGGCGATGGCTGGGGCGCGCAACTGGGCGGCGACATCAGCCGCAAGCTGCACCTGCATGCGCGCTCGATCAGCTTTCAGCACCCGATCACGAAAAAGTCGATTACCCTGACGGCGCCCCTGCCCGACCATATGGCACGGACGTGGAATACGTTTGGCTGGTCTGAAAACGATGTGCCCGCTGACCCGTTCGAGGATGCGGAATGACGCTGAAGCTGGTGGTGTTTGATATCGACGGCACCTTGTCGGACAGTCAGGCAATGATCTTTGGGGCGATGTCAGCGGCGTTTGGCGCGGCGGGGTTGCCCGCGCCTGATCTGGCGCAGGTGTTAAGGATTGTCGGGCTGTCGTTGCCGCAGGCGGTGGCGCGGCTGGCGCCGACCCTGGCGCCTGACGTGGCCGCATCGGTCGTGGACAATTACAAAAACAGTTATTCGTCCAAACGCGCAGTGGCGCCTGCACCGCTATATCCCGGCGCGTTGGAATGCGTGCAGCGGCTATCTGCGCGCGATGACCTGCTGTTGGGTATCGCAACCGGCAAATCGCGGCGCGGGCTGGATGCACTTTTGCGCCATCACGGGCTGGGGCAGTATTTTGTGACCCGGCAGGTTGCCGATGATCACCCGTCAAAGCCCAACCCCGCAATGCTGTTTGCCGCGATGAAAGAGACGGGGGTGGGGGCGTCGGACGCGGTGATGATCGGTGACACGACCTTCGACGTTGAAATGGGGGCCGCCGCCGGGCTGGCCACAGTCGGGGTCAGTTGGGGGTATCATCCGGTGGCCGAACTGCTGGGCGCCGGGGTTGACCGGATGGCCGACAGTTTCGATGCGGTCGAGGCCGCCGTGAACGAACTTCTGGGGGGCGCATGAGCGGGTGGACGGCAAAACGGTTCTGGAAAGCGGCCGAAGTGGTCGCTGCGCCCCGCGGCTTTACCGTTCATCTTGACGGGCGGCCGGTAAAGACGCCGGCAAAAGCCCCGTTGGTTGTGCCAACCCGCACCATGGCCGACGCGATGGCGGCCGAATGGGGCGCCCAGACCGATAAGATTGACCCGCGCACCATGCCGGTGACCCGTTCCGCCAATGCAGCGATTGACAAGGTGCGCCCGCAGCATGCCGAAGTGGTCGCCCTGATGGCCGAATACGGCGGCACCGATCTGCTGTGCTACCGCGCTGCCACCCCGCAGCGGCTGGTTACGCGTCAGTCCGAGGCGTGGGATCCGCTGTTGGCCTGGGCCGAGGCCACGTTTGGCGCGCGCCTGACCCCGACCGAAGGCATCGTGCCCATTGCGCAGCCCGGTCCGGCGTTGGCGGCGTTGGCAGCGCAGGTCGCTGTGATGAACGAATTCCAGCTGACTGCGCTGCATGATCTGGTTGCGATCAGCGGCTCTTTGGTGCTGGGGCTGGCGGTCGCCAGGGGCCATCTATGCGCCGATGACGCGTGGACCCTGTCGCGGATTGACGAAGACTGGCAGATTGAACAATGGGGCAGCGATGATGAGGCTATGGCCGAAGCGGCGATAAAACGCGCAGCCCTGGTGCATGCGCATCGGTTTTGGTCACTGTCGACTGACGCAGGGTAATTTTAGCATCTACGCCAAACATACCGCCAATTCGCGCCGGATTTACATGTTCCGACCTCATGGGTCTGAATATGGGTGGATTGCGCCCTTGACTGAAACTTGAAAGATACCCCAAACTCAGCCCTAGTGGGGAAAAACCTCATTTCATAATCTTTGCCCGCATGGGCTTACAGAACCGCTCCGCGACAGGGCGGCAACTCAGGAAGAGGTAACAATGAGAAAAACGGTATTCTTTGGTGCGCTTGGTGTGGCTGCCTTCACGGCGGGTCTGGCGACAGCCAGCACGCTGGACGATGTAAAAGCGCGCGGTGTGTTGCATTGTGGCGTCAACGTCGGGTTGGTCGGCTTTGCCGCCCCGGACGCCAACGGGAACTGGTCCGGCTTTGACGTGGCAGTCTGCAAGGCCGTCGCGGCAGCGGTTCTGGGGGATGCGTCAAAGGTAAAATATGTGCCGACCACGGGTCAAACCCGTTTCACGGCCCTTGCTTCGGGTGAAGTTGACCTTCTGGCACGGAACTCAACCTGGACGTTTTCACGCGATACCGACCTGAAAATGGATTTTGTTGGCGTCAACTACTATGACGGCCAAGGTTTTATTGTCCGCAAGGATCTGGGCGTTTCGTCGGCAAAAGAGCTTGAAGGTGCGACGATCTGCATTCAGACCGGCACCACCACCGAGCTGAATCTGGCAGATTATTTCAAAAACAACAACATGACCTACCAGCCAATCGCGGTTGATTCCAACTCTGAGGGTGAGCAACAATATCTGGCGGGCGCATGTGATTCTTACACGACGGATGTATCAGGTCTTGCCGCGACCCGTGCGGCATTTGCAGACCCGGAAAACCATATCATCCTGCCCGAAATCATCTCAAAAGAGCCGCTTGCACCGGCGGTGCGGCACGGCGACAACCAATGGGGCGATATCGTCAGATGGACCTTGAACGCGTTGATCGCCGCTGAAGAATACGGCGTGACATCGGCCAATCTGGAAGAACTGTCGAAAGGCACCTCGAACCCGGAAATCAACCGTCTGTTGGGACTTGAAGGCGAACTTGGCCCGATGACCGGACTGGATAACGACTGGGCAAAACGCGCAATCGCCGCATCAGGCAACTATGGCGAAATCTTTGCGGCAACCATTGGGGAATCCACCCCGATCGGGCTGGCCCGCGGGCTGAATGCGCAGTGGACCCAGGGCGGATTGCTCTACTCGCCGCCGTTCCGCTGATTTGAAAATTCGACCGGGCGCGAAAGGGTAACACCTTGCGCGCCCGTTTTGATGACCCAACAGGGCCAACCTGACCGCGTGAGGCGCAAAGACCTCGCAGCAAATGGCAAAATGCCAACAACGCGTTCAGGTTCAGGGGAAAAGAGAATGACCAGTATGACGGATGCGCCGGAACAAGGCTTTCGGTTAAGGCAACTGCTTTACGATACGCGCTACCGGTCACTAACCATTCAAGTCATCGTATTCATGCTGTTCATGTTGGGCGCGGCATGGGTGGTGGATAATACGGTCCGCAATCTGCAGGCGCTTGGCAAGGATTTCAACTTCGGGTTTTTGTTTAACCGTGCAGGTTATGACATTGGCCAGACATTGATACCCTATACCAATGACAGCACCCATGCGCGGGCGGCGTTGGTGGGGTTTCTCAACACGCTTCTGATTTCGCTGATGGGGTGTATCGCGGCAACGGTGATCGGGGTTTTCGTCGGCGTGTTGCGCCTGTCGAAAAACTGGCTCGTGTCGCGGTTGATGACAGTCTATGTTGAGGTGTTTCGCAATATTCCGGTATTGCTGTGGATCTTGATCATTCTTGCGATTTTTACTGAGATCATGCCCGCGCCAAACGCGTATCGCGTGACCGATCAGATGCTGGCAGAGGGGGTGCAACCTGCGGCATCGCCAATCTTGTTCGGCTCGATTGCGCTGACCAATCGTTACACGGCTATCCCGTCAGTCTCATTCTCGCGGTCTTTAGGAGAGTTTGATACCGCCTTGATGCCTGTTTCCATCAACGTTCTGGCGATGATAGCGGCACTGGCAATTGGAATTTTCATTAACCGCCGGATCTTGGCCAAGGCAAAAGTCGTGCAGGAAGCGACGGGCGTGCGGCCGACAACGTGGTGGAAAACCACCCTGTTGTTGATAGGACCATTGGTGGCGGTCATGGTTGCGCTGGGGTTTCATTTGAATGAACCCGTTTTGCGCGGGTTCAACTTTGTCGGCGGTGTGAACGTGACCAATGCCTTTGTGGTGCTATGGCTGGCACTGTCGCTTTACACCGGGGCCTTCATCGCCGAAATCGTGCGGGCCGGAATTCTGGCTGTTTCCCAGGGCCAGACCGAGGCGGCGTTTGCGCTGGGCCTCAGGGCGTCCCGCACCATGCGGTTGGTAATATTGCCGCAAGCCTTACGGGTTATCATTCCGCCGCTGATCTCGCAGTTTCTGAACTTGACCAAGAACTCATCACTGGCAATTGCTGTGGGTTATATGGACCTACGCGGGACGCTGGGGGGAATTACCCTCAATCAAACCGGGCGGGAACTAGAGTGTATCTTATTGATGATGCTGATCTATCTGGCGCTTAGTCTGGTTATTTCAGGGGTGATGAATGTCTATAACAGCGCCGTAAAGCTGAAGGAGCGTTGAGATGAGCGAAACGCATTCCCACTCCGCTGCGTTTGTGCGCAACCAGATGCTGCCGCAAAAACCCGCCCCCGCCACTGAGGCGGGCGTGCTTAAATGGTTGCGGGAAAATCTGTTTTCCGGCCCGGTAAATACGCTGCTGACCTTGGCAGGCGTTTATGTGGTCTACTTTCTGGTCGCCCACTCCCTACCCTGGTTGTCACATTCCGTCTGGTTCGCGGGGTCCATTTCCGAATGCCGCCAGATCATTACGGCGACATGGGGGCCCGATGCCACCGGCGCCTGCTGGGCGGTTATCCGTGAACGCTGGTCGCAATTCATCTTTGGATTTTACCCCTGGGATCAGATTTGGCGACCAATTTTGACATTTGCGTTGCTGTTTGTTGCCATCGCCCCGGTTCTGTTTGCGGCCTTACCCCGTAAGATGCTGATGTTTTCTTACCTCTATCCGCTGTTGGCGACCTGGTTGCTGTGGGGCGGTAGCGCCTGGACCGAGCTGATGATCCTGGCCGGTTTCGTGTTGGGCTGGGTCGTCTATGTCGTCCTGGCCAAAGGCAACACATTGATTGCCGTCACAGCCGCGGTTTTGGTGCCAATCTTGTGGTGGGCATTTGCCGCCGGGCCGATGGCAGATATCTTGCGACCGGCATTCCCGCTAAGACTTCTTCCCGTCACATCCAGCGAGTTTGGCGGCTTTTTGTTGGCGATCACACTGGGGGTTGGGGGTATCGCAATGTCGCTGCCGCTCGGGATCGTTTTGGCATTGGGCCGTCAATCGGACATGTTTTTGGTAAAATCACTGTCCATTGGCTTTATCGAGTTTATCCGGGGCGTCCCGCTGATCACGCTTTTATTCGTCGCGTCTTTGCTGCTGAACTACTTTTTACCGCCGGGTACAAATTTTGATATCATCCTGCGGGTCATGATTCTGGTCACCTTGTTTGCCGCCGCTTATATCGCTGAGGTGATCCGCGGTGGTTTGGCCGCCCTGCCCCGCGGTCAGTATGAGGCGGCTGATGCGCTGGGGCTGGATTATTGGCGGGCGCAGCGCCTGATTATCTTGCCGCAGGCGTTGAAAATTTCAATTCCGGGGATCGTGTCCACCTTCATCGGCATGTTCAAAGACACAACATTGGTTGTTTTTGTCGGCCTGTTTGACCCGCTGAAGGGTGTTGCTGATTTCGTGCGCGCCGATTTCAACTGGAAGGGTATCTATTGGGAACCATTCATATTTACCGGGGCAATCTTCTTCATTCTGAATTTCAGCATGTCACGATACTCGATGTATCTTGAGAAAAAGCTGCAACGTGACCACCGTTAAAGGGAAAACCATGTCGGAACAAACCTCCCAACAGCAGATCGGGCGCCGCCAACTGACGGTCAGCGACGAGGTCGCGATCCAGATCAGCAAAATGAACAAATGGTATGGCTCGTTTCATGTGCTGCGTGACATTGATCTGACGATCAATCGCGGCGAGCGTATCGTCATCGCTGGGCCCTCGGGGTCGGGCAAGTCAACGCTGATACGCTGCATCAACCGATTGGAAGAGCATCAATCAGGGCAGATCATCGTGGACGGCACCGAGCTGACCTCGGATTTGAAAAACATCGACAAGGTTCGCTCTGAGGTTGGAATGGTGTTTCAGCACTTCAACCTGTTTCCGCATTTGACGATTCTTGAAAATCTGACCCTGGCCCCGATTTGGGTGCGTAAAACGCCAAGGAAAGAAGCCGAAGAAACCGCGATGTATTTTCTGGAAAAGGTAAAAATACCCGAGCAGGCACAGAAATATCCCGGCATGCTTTCCGGTGGGCAACAACAGCGCGTCGCCATTGCGCGCAGCCTGTGCATGAAGCCGCGTATCATGCTGTTCGATGAGCCGACCTCGGCACTGGATCCCGAAATGATCAAAGAGGTCCTTGATACGATGATCGAGTTGGCAGAAGAGGGCATGACAATGCTGTGCGTGACCCATGAAATGGGCTTTGCACAGGCCGTCGCCAACCGGGTGATCTTTATGGACCAGGGCCAGATTGTCGAGCAAAACAACCCACACGACTTTTTCAATAATCCGCAATCGGACCGAACAAAATTATTCCTAAGCCAGATTTTGGGGCACTGACCGCGCGGGGCAGTTTTCCCAGCTGCAATTCCGTTCTGACACGAATGTGCAAAAAGCCTCGGGCCAGATGTTTGACGCATTCCGACATTTAGGACACGATTCGACCACTTGCTAAAATTTTCTTTGGCAGATTATTGTTATTATAGAAGGTTTTGGTCTATCAAGAGATCGTTTATGCGGGAGTTTTGTCCCGCTGCAACACTACTGAAAATAGTGCATTAGACATTTCCGTTTTCGGAGAAATGATCAATGTATCTCCCAACTGTGGCGGACGCTCGAGACGCGATGAGATCTGGCTTGCGTCATTCAGAACCCAATGGCGCGCACGAGGCCTATCATTTTGTGGAAGGCGATATTTTATAGCGGCCAAGCGAAGAAATTCTGCAAATCTGCTGAGTCGGAGGAAACGGTAACGCGAAAGACCGTAAGCGCCCCATTGATAGCGCGGCTTATGCGGCTTGACTGTCCGCGATGGATGCCGCTGGTGTCCAGTTCCAGGGCAACAATTCATCCAGCCGATTGATCTTGTGATCATGGATTCGGTCGAGAATATCGGCAAGGTAAGCTTGCGGATCGAGGTCGTTGAGTTTGGCTGCCTCGATGATGGTCATGGCGCGCGCCAGGGTTTCTGCGCCGGTATCCGTGCTTGCGAAGAGCCAGTTTTTCCGTCCCATCCCGATTGGGCGTAGGGCACGCTCGGCTGGATTGTTATCGATCGCCACACGGCCATCGGCCAGGAACAAGCTGAAGGCTGCCTGCCGATTGAGACCATAGCGGAAGGCCTTGTCCAGATTGCTTTTGCCCGGAATGCGCAGGAGTTGCTGTTCGGACCATGCAAAGAAGTCTTCGACATGCGGGCGGCTCAACTTTTGCCGTGCCGCATGGCGGACGTCAGCGGGCTGACCGTTGATGTCGCGCTCGACATCGAAGAACTTGCCGATCCGGTCAAGCGCCTCGCGGGCGATCTCGGACTTGTTTGATGCCCAAACGTCGTGGAAGTCGCGCCGCAGATGCGCCCAACAAGCCGCTTCGCGCAAACGGAGCACGCCATCGGGTTCAGACTGGTAAAGCTTGGCATAGCCCTTGTAACCATCCGCTTGCAGGATACCACGGGCATTGGCCAGATGGCTCAGGACATGCTCTTCCTTCCAGTTTGGGGCAAAGCGATAGACAGCACCGGGTGGCGCAGCGCCCGCCCAAGGGCGTTCGCCATTGTGCTTGGACCAATGGCGCATCAATGGCTCACTCCCGCACATAGGCCCAGATCCGGCCTTGCTTGACCCCTTTGCCAAGGCCTTTGTCGCGTAAAGAGCGGTCCAGAACCCTGATCGGCGTGTCATCTATTACCCGGCAGGCGATTGCGCAGCAATCTGCCGAGAGGGCGCGTGCAGCAGATCGCTGGTCATGAGGTCCGCCTCGAGGCGTTCAATCAACGGCGACAGGGTCTTCATGGCGCGCCCGCACCAGCCAACCAGCGTGCTTTCGGGGATGTCGGCCCCCCATGCGGGCG
>NZ_JBLJBV010000070.1:0-39345 GCF_047638075.1 Phaeovulum sp. | reverse complement strand
ATATGGCCGGGCTTTCGGACCGCAAGCGCACCGAGGCGCGGCGCCGTGATCTGGGCTTTGTCTATCAGTTTCATCACCTGTTGCCCGAATTTACCGCCGAGGAAAATATCGTTCTGCCGCAACTGGCCAATGGTGTGGGCCGGGCAGCGGCGCGGGCGCGGGCGCAGGAATTGCTTGCCCGCGTGGGCCTTTCGGGGCGCACCAGCCACCGCCCGTCAGAACTGTCAGGGGGCGAGCAGCAGCGTGTCGCCTTTTGCCGGGCACTTGCCAACGGGCCCAAACTGATGCTTGCGGATGAGCCGACGGGCAACCTTGACCCGGCCACCTCGGATCAGGTTTTTGGCGTCTTGATGCAGATCGTGCGTGACACCGGGCTGTCGGCACTGATTGCCACTCATAACCTTGAACTGGCCGGCCGGATGGACCGGATCGTGCGGTTGGACGCGGGGCGGTTGGCCTGATAGCGAGGCCGTCACCGCCTTGACGGGGTTTTGCATGGTCACCATGATCTCGTCTGATCCTTTTAGAGGGTGCCACAATCAGCATTTCCAACTTGCCCCTCAGCGTGCCGGGGCGCTTTTGAACAGCAAATTTGGCTTGATCAGACCAGCATTTCTGGCCCAAGAATAGGGAACCCTGCGGCATTTCTTTCATGGGTGGCAATCAAAACGTGGACGGGAAAGCAGTTTTCAGCGGTAACGCTTTCATAACGCCCCCAAGCCCGAAGCCGCGGGCGTTTCACGGTTGTGCCCGGCTCAAAAAGGTGCAGCTTTTTCCACGCGGGCACGATCGCCGTGCGCAAGCCCTGTGACGGAGGTTGCGATGGACAGGGTCGAAATCTTTGAAATGGCGCCACGCGACGGCTTGCAAAACGAAGCGCGCTTGATCCCGACGAATGAGAAGATCGCGTTGATCAACTGTCTTGGACGCGCCGGGTTCCGGCGGATAGAGGCCGCCAGTTTTGTGTCCCCGAAATGGGTGCCGCAGATGGCCGATGGCGCAGAGGTGATGGCGGGCATCACGCGTGTTCGGGGGGTTCGATATGCGGCGTTGACCCCCAATTTGCGCGGCTATCAGGGTGCACGCGCGGCCCGCGCCGATGAGGTGGCGATTTTTGCTTCGGCCAGCGAGGGGTTTTCGCGCGCCAATCTGAATTGTTCGATCAGTGAAAGCGTTGAGCGCTTCACACCAATCATGGCGGCGGCGAGACAGGATGGGATGCCGGTGCGGGGCTATGTCTCGGTGGTGACGGATTGCCCGTATGAGGGGCCGACAGCGCCTGCCTCGGTCGCGCGGGTGGTGGCGCGGTTGCGCGATCTGGGCTGTTATGAGGTCAGCCTTGGCGACACGATCGGGCAAGGCCGCCCCGAAACCATTACCGCAATGCTGCGCGCGGTCCTGAATGAACTTCCCGCCGATCGCTTGGCAGGGCATTATCATGATACGGCAGGCCGCGCGCTGAAGAATATAGAGGCGTCACTGGCGCTGGGGTTGCGGGTGTTTGACGCCTCGGCCGGGGGGTTGGGGGGGTGCCCCTATGCGCCCGGCGCCAAGGGCAATGTCGCGACTGAAACGGTTGACGCACGGCTGCGTACGCTGGGATATGATACCGGACTTGACCGCACCGTTCTGGCAGAGGCGGCATTGATGGCACTAGCGATGCGCGGGGAAAAAGACGATGGGATATGAAACGATCCGGGTTGAGATTGATACGCGTGGCGTGGCCCGGCTGACGCTGGATCGCGCGCAAAAGCACAATGCGTTGGATGCAAGCATGATTGCAGAATTAACAAATTCTGCCCGTGTGTTGGGCGCCGATCCTCAGGTTCGGGTTGTGGTTCTTGCTGCCGAAGGTGACAGTTTTTGCGCCGGGGGGGATCTGGGCTGGATGCGCGACCAGATGGCGGCGGATGCCGCTACCCGCACCGCAGAGGCGACAAAGCTGGCGATGATGTTGCAAGCGCTGAACACCTGCCCCAAACCGGTGATCGGGCGGGTGCAGGGCAATGCCTTTGGCGGCGGGGTCGGGATGATGGCGGTTTGCGATGTGGCGGTTGGGGCGGTGGATGCACGCTTTGGGTTTACGGAGACGAAATTGGGGCTGATTCCGGCCACAATCGCCCCCTACGCGCTGGCGCGGATGGGCGAGGCACTGGCGCGGCGGGTATTCATGTCAGGCCGGATTTTTGGCGCGGACGAAGCTCTGCGCCTGCAGCTTTTGGCCCGCGTGGTTCCACCCGAGGCGCTGGATGCCGCCGTGGAAGAAGAGGTTGCGCCCTATCTTGCCTGCGCGCCCGGTGCCGTAGCCAAGGCCAAGGCGTTGACCCGCAGCCTTGGCCAGCCCATCGATGACGCGGTGATAGCCCAGACCATCAGCGCCTTGGTCGCACGCTGGGAAAGCGCCGAGTCGGCCGAAGGAATCACTGCATTTTTTGAGGGTCGAAAGCCCGCCTGGGCGAAATAAACCTGCGTTTTGATCTGCCCGCCGCTGCCACTTTTCAGGATGCAACCGCATACAATTGCCGCACCCCCCTTGAAAGCTGTAAAAACGCTTCTGCCTTCGGTTGACCCCGAGGGGGCGCAAGGCTAAACCACACTGAGCCGGAACCTGCGCGATTTACGCGTAACGAGGGGAGCCAACAGTGGACCATCTGCTGCGAGAATACCTTCCAATCCTCATTTTCCTGGGCATGGCCATTGCTTTGGGCCTTGTCCTGATTCTTGCCGCTGTCGTCCTGGCCGTGCGCAACCCCGACCCGGAAAAGGTGTCGGCCTATGAATGTGGGTTCAACGCCTTTGACGATGCGAGAATGAAGTTCGATGTGCGCTTCTACCTCGTGTCGATCCTGTTCATCATTTTTGACCTTGAGGTCGCCTTCCTGTTTCCCTGGGCCGTCGCCTTCGGGACGCTGTCGATGGTGGCGTTCTGGTCGATGATGGTCTTTCTTGCGGTGCTTACGGTCGGCTTTGCCTATGAATGGAAGAAAGGAGCGTTGGAATGGTCATGACGTCCAATCCGCTTCAGACTGGTGCCAATACGGCGGGACCAGATCGTGAATTTGCTACCCAGGCGCTGAACCGCGAATTGCAGGACAAGGGCTTTTTGCTGACCTCGGCAGAGGACATCATCAATTGGGCGCGTAACGGCAGCCTGCACTGGATGACCTTTGGCCTGGCCTGCTGTGCAATCGAAATGATGCATGTGGCGATGCCGCGTTATGATGCGGAACGCTACGGTTTTGCCCCGCGCGCCAGCCCGCGCCAGTCTGACGTGATGATCGTGGCCGGCACACTGACCAACAAGATGGCCCCGGCGCTGCGCAAGGTTTATGACCAGATGCCAGAGCCGCGCTATGTCATCAGCATGGGAAGCTGCGCCAATGGTGGCGGTTACTATCACTACAGCTATTCTGTGGTGCGGGGCTGTGACCGGATCATCCCCGTGGACATCTATGTTCCCGGCTGCCCGCCCTCGGCTGAAGCACTGCTTTATGGTATCTTGCAGTTGCAGCGGAAAATCCGCCGCACCGGCACGCTGGTTCGCTGAAGGAAGACAGACATGACCCAAGCCCTTCAAGAACTTGCAACCCACATCGAAGCACGCCGCAGCAATGACGTGATCTCGACAGAGATCACCCATGGCGAGTTGGTGGTACATATCACGTTGAACGGGCTGGTCGATTTCGTCGAGTTTCTGAAAAGTGACGGAAGCTGCCGTTTTTCAACCTTGGTAGACATCACCGCGATTGATTGGCCGCAGCGCCCGGCGCGGTTCGATATGGTCTGGCAATTCCTGTCGATGTATCGCAATCAGCGCATCCGCATCAAGGCGGCCATCCGCGAAACGGATATGGTGCCGTCAATCACCTCTGTGCATCGGTCGGCAAACTGGTTCGAGCGCGAAGTTTTCGATATGTTCGGGATCCTCTTCTCGGGGCACCCCGACCTGCGCCGGATCCTGACGGATTACGGTTTTCGCGGGTTTCCGCTACGCAAGGATTTCCCGACCACCGGCTATGTGGAACTGCGCTACGATGAGGTGCAAAAGCGCGTCGTCTACGAGCCGGTAGAGCTGACACAAGAATATCGGCAGTTCGACTTTCTCAGCCCCTGGGAAGGGGCCAAGTATATACTGCCGGGCGACGAAAAGACCGATGAGAAGGCAGGAGCCAAGTGATGGGCGAACGCCTGAAGGACACATGCCGGCGCGACGCTCGCACCTTTGCCGCCATATCAGAGGCGGACGCGGGCGTTTGCCGTCACAACATGCGCCGTAGACCCTCTGTCGGCATGTTTACTGCCGTTGAGTGTGGCAAGAGCCTTTCGTTCGCCATTGATGCGCCAGTAACGCACGACCCCGCATTTCACAGTAAACGCAGATCAAACCCCGCGTGGCTGTTGGCCGATGACCCCATTTCGGTAGTGTCCATTCAGGCCTATGAAAACCCGTCGCGGTGCAAGATCGCATCTCAGATCTGCATAGACCGCAAACCCGATAATTACGCACTTGCGCTCAAGACGGCGACAATGACCGAAGCCGCAACTTACGCAAATTTTGCGCCCAGCACGGAGACTGACGCATGATGGACGGCGACATCCGGCAGAATACCTACGATGACGGCTCGCAAGACGCTTTGCCCGGCGAGCAGCGGATCCGGAATTTCAACATCAACTTTGGTCCGCAGCACCCTGCCGCGCACGGTGTGCTGCGTATGGTGCTGGAACTGGACGGCGAGATCGTGGAACGCGCCGATCCGCACATTGGCCTGCTGCATCGCGGCACCGAAAAGTTGATGGAAAGCCGGACCTATCTGCAAAACCTGCCGTATTTTGACCGGCTGGATTATGTGGCGCCGATGAACCAGGAACACGCCTGGTGTCTGGCCATCGAGCGGCTGACCGAAACCGTGGTGCCGCGCCGCGCCAGCCTGATCCGGGTCCTTTACTCGGAAATCGGGCGCATCCTGAGCCATCTGCTGAACGTCACCACGCAAGCAATGGACGTGGGCGCCCTGACCCCGCCGCTTTGGGGGTTTGAAGAGCGCGAAAAACTGATGGTCTTTTACGAGCGCGCCTGCGGTGCACGCCTTCACGCCGCTTATTTCCGCCCCGGCGGGGTGCATCAGGATCTGCCGCCAGCATTGCTGGACGATATCGAGGAATGGACAACGACTTTTCCCACGGTGTTGGAAGACATCCATACGTTGCTGACCGAGAACCGTATTTTCAAGCAGCGTAACGTCAATATCTGCGTTGTCACCGAACAGGATATCCTCGATTGGGGGTATTCGGGGGTGATGGTCCGCGGCTCGGGGCTGGCATGGGATCTGCGCCGCGCGCAGCCCTATGAATGCTATGACGAGTTCGAATTCGAGATCCCGGTGGGTAAGAACGGTGACTGCTATGACCGCTACCTGTGCCGGATGGAGGAGATGCTTCAGTCGACCTCGATCATTCGTCAGGCCATTGTCAAACTGCGCGAATGCCCCGGCGATGTTCTTGCGCGGGGTAAGATTTCCCCGCCAAAACGGACCGAGATGAAGCGCGACATGGAAAGCCTGATCCACCATTTCAAACTCTATACCGAGGGCTTTCACGTCCCCGCTGGCGAAGTTTATGCCGCGGTCGAGGCCCCGAAAGGCGAGTTTGGAGTCTATCTTGTGGCGAACGGCACCAATAAACCTTACCGCAGCAAGATCCGGGCTCCCGGCTTTTTGCATCTGCAATCCATGGACTATGTGGCCAAGGGCCACCAACTGGCCGACGTCTCTGCCATCATCGGCTCGATGGATGTCGTGTTTGGGGAGATCGACCGCTAATGCTTCGCCGTCTGCATCATACGCAACCCGACAATTTCGCTTTCACTGCGGCCAATATGGACTGGGCCAAGGGGCAAATAACCAAATATCCAGACGGCCGTCAGGCCAGCGCTGTCATTCCACTTTTGTGGCGCGCGCAAGAGCAGGAAGGGTGGCTGTCACGCCCGGCCATTGAATACGTCGCTGATATGCTGGGCATGCCCTATATTCGCGTTCTGGAAGTGGCGACATTCTATTTTATGTACCAGCTGGCCCCGGTCGGGTCGGTTGCCCATATCCAGATTTGCGGCACCACGTCTTGCATGATCTGCGGCGCCGAGGATTTGATGGCGGTGTGCAAGGAAAGAATTGCGCCCGAACCCCATCAATTGTCGGCAGATGGCAAGTTTTCGTGGGAAGAGGTCGAATGTGCAGGTGCCTGCGCCAACGCGCCGGTGGCCCAGATCGGTAAGGATTACTATGAAGACCTCAGCCAGGATCGGTTGCGTCAGCTTATTGATGATCTGGCCGCGGGTAAGGTGCCGGTGCCGGGGTCGCAGATCGGGCGTTATTCGTCGGAACCCGCCTCGGGGTTGACCTCGCTGACCGAAGGTGTTGAGGGGCGCATGCCTCATAACGCCAGTGTCCAGCGCGCGGTTGATCTGGGCGATACGATCAAGCGGATCGACGGGACGGAAGTTCCGTTGACCACGCCGTGGCTGGGTAAGCTGGGCAAGGCCGCGCCCTCACGCAGTGCCACACCGAATGAGGCGAAACCGGCAATGGGAAAGCCGGCGGATGACACTGGCATAACGGTGCAGGAAGCCAGGGAAAAGTCGACCGGCGTACCGGTTTCCAAGGTCGAGCCCGCTAAAATGGGCACCAAACCGGCGGTTCTTAGCGTCGCACGCGACGGTAAGGCGGACGATCTGAAGTTGATCAAGGGCGTCGGACCCAAGCTTGAGACGCTCTTACATAGTCTGGGCTTTTATCACTATGATCAGATTGCCGCCTGGACTGCCGAAGAGCTTGCCTGGGTTGACGATAACCTTGAGGGTTTCAAGGGTCGGGCCAGCCGTGATGAATGGGTGGCACAGGCGAAATTGCTGGCCTCGGGCGCCCAAACCGAGTTTTCTGCCCGTGCCACAAAAGATGGCAAGTACGACGCGTAACGATTCATGACCCGAAACAGGGCGTCCGGTTCAGGACAAAAGGAGGGACATATGGCTGAGATGGACACAGGATGCCGGGGCAAAGGTTGGACAGGGGGCGCGTTTGCGGGCCTTCTGGTCGCGGTGTTTCTGCTTACGATCAGTCATTTCTCTTTCATGTCGGCCCTGTTTTTGGGGGTGATAACCTTTGGTTTGTTCGGCAGCTTTCTTGTCTGGGCGTTTTGTGACGGTCATGATGACCTCGCGCCGATGTCAGCAGCGATGCCGCCTGCCGCCCCGGTGGCGACGCGGTTGCCGCAGGCTGAACCGGTAAGGCCCGTGCCCGCATCGGCACCACCGCATGCACCTCCCCCCGCTGCCGCTGTCAAACCCATGGCTGAACCTGCAAAACCGCAGACGGACAAAGCCCCGGTGACACCAGCCAAACCAGTTGAGACACCAGCCCCCAAGGCGCTTGAAACCGCTGCAAAGGATGCCTCGGCGGTAAAGCCGGCAACGGCAAAAGTGAAAGTTCCGGTCAAGGCCGCAGCAGCCAAGCCAGCCAAGAAACGGGCGCCTTCCGAAACGGTCGAAAGCGGCAAGAAGCCAAGGGCTTTGAAGGCGCCTCGTAAGGGTGTTGCGGATGATCTGAAGGTTATCGAAGGTATTGGCCCGGTGCTGGAGCGGCTCTGCAATGAGCTCGGGATCTATCATTTTGATCAGATCGCAAAATGGGGCGCGGCCGAAGTCGAATGGATGGACGGAAATCTGAAAGGGTTTCGGGGCCGGGTGACGCGTGACAAATGGGTTGCGCAGGCGAAACTGATTGGTGAAGAGGGTATCAATGCCTTTCTGATCCGTGCGAAAACGAATGACTACTGAGGAATGAATGGAGCCTTCACCCAATCAACACCAAAGGTCGGCACACGAGGCGCGCATCGCCGCGGTTGTGATTGCGGCAACGGTGGTGATCTGGTTGGCGGTTCAATGGCTGGGCGCACGGCTGGGCTGGCAGGTCCGCTTCGTGTTTCTGGCCGATCTGGCGGCGATTGCCGCGTTTATCTGGGCGCTGGTCGTAACTTGGCGCATCTGGCAGCGGCAAAAATCGGCCCGCAAGGGCAGTTGAGGGAATTCACATGCTGAAAGATCAGGATCGGATCTTTACCAACCTTTACGGGATGCACGACCGCACCCTGGCCGGCGCCAAAAAGCGCGGGGCCTGGGATGGCACGGCAGGTTTTCTCGCGCAGGGGCGCGACTGGCTGGTCGAACAGGTGAAGGCATCGGGCTTGCGCGGGCGGGGCGGGGCGGGCTTTCCAACCGGGTTGAAATGGTCGTTCATGCCAAAACAGTCTGATGGGCGCCCATCTTATCTGGTTGTCAACGCCGACGAATCCGAACCGGGAACCTGTAAAGACCGCGAAATCATGCGCCACGATCCGCATACGCTGGTTGAAGGGTGCCTGATTGCGGGTTTTGCCATGGGGGCCAGCGCGGGTTACATCTATATCCGTGGTGAATACATCCGCGAACGTGAGGCGTTGCAGGCTGCCATTGATGAGGCGTATGACGCTGGGCTGATCGGCAAGAACGCCTGCAAGTCGGGCTATGACTTTGACCTATATCTGGCACATGGTGCAGGTGCCTATATCTGCGGCGAGGAAACCGCGCTGCTGGAAAGCATTGAGGGCAAGAAGGGGTTGCCACGGATGAAGCCGCCGTTTCCGGCCGGCTCTGGTCTTTATGGCTGCCCGACGACGGTGAACAACGTCGAATCCATCGCTGTTGTCCCCACGATCCTGCGCCGGGGTGCCAGCTGGTTTGCCGGTTTTGGCCGTCCGAACAATGCCGGCACGAAGCTGTTCGGCATTTCGGGGCATGTGATGAACCCCTGCGTCGTCGAAGATGCGATGTCGATCAGCCTGCGAGAGCTTTTGGACAAGCATTGTGGCGGTGTGCGCGGTGGGTGGAAAAACCTCAAGGCGGTGATTCCGGGGGGCTCGTCGGTGCCGCTGCTGAGTGCGGCACAATGCGACGATGCGATCATGGATTTTGACTGGTTGCGTGAACAAAAATCCGGTCTTGGCACGGCGGCGGTGATCGTGATGGATCAGTCTACCGACGTGATCAAGGCAATCTGGCGGCTGTCGAAGTTTTACAAGCATGAAAGCTGCGGTCAGTGCACACCTTGCCGCGAAGGCACCGGCTGGATGATGCGCGTGATGGACCGTCTGGTACGCGGCGAAGCCGAGGTCGAAGAAATTGACATGCTGCTGAACGTGACCAAACAGGTTGAAGGCCATACCATTTGTGCGCTTGGCGATGCCTCGGCTTGGCCGATCCAGGGGCTCGTGCGGCATTTTCGTGAAGAGATCGAGGATCGGATCAAAGCGCAGAAAAGCGGCCGTATGGGCGCGATGGCGGCGGAGTGACAAGGTGAGCGGCAGGGTAGCCATCAGCATCGGAGTTGCGGGTCTGGTTTCGGCCTGCGCCCAACCCAACCTCGGGGCGACCGCAAGGGGGGGGATGATGCGTGGCCTACCCGTCGTGCATGAGGGGGCGACTTATAGTGCTGATATCGGCCCCGGCGCGCCGGGTGAGATGCTGACCGCTGACGGTGCCAAGCCGGTCGCGGGAATGACCGTCGCCGTGCAAAAAAGGGATACTCCCTTGGGTTACGATCAGGGCAAACGCGCCAAGGCCGTGGCCCGCGCTGCTTGTGTAGGGCAGGGCCATGAGTTTAACGCCAGCGTGCTTGGCCATCTGGCCGAGGGTGTCTGGACATTCCGGGGGGCCTGCATATGAGCCCCTCTTGGCCAGGATTTTTGCGCGCGCCATGTCGCGCTTGCTGCAATTGACGGATCGGATCGGAACATGTCGAACCTGAAAAAAATCATCATCGACGACCTTGAGATCGAGGTTGACGCCAACCTGACGCTGATCCAGGCCTGCGAGATTGCCGGCATCGAAGTGCCGCGTTTTTGTTACCATGAACGCCTGAGTATCGCAGGCAACTGCCGGATGTGTCTGGTCGAGGTGGTGGGCGGCCCGCCGAAACCTGCGGCGTCTTGCGCGATGCAGGTAAAGGATTTGCGCCCCGGCCCGAATGGTGAGCCGGCAGTGGTCAAGACCAATTCCCCGATGGTCAAGCGCGCCCGCGAAGGCGTGATGGAGTTTTTGCTGATCAACCACCCGCTTGATTGCCCGATCTGCGATCAGGGCGGCGAATGCGATCTGCAGGATCAGGCGATGGCTTACGGTGTTGATTTTTCGCGCTTCCGCGAGGCCAAGCGTGCACGGATGGATGAAGACTTCGGCCCGCTTGTCGCGACCATGATGACGCGCTGCATTTCGTGCACGCGCTGTGTGCGTTTCATCACCGAGGTGGCCGGAGTGCCCGAAATGGGGATCCTGGGGCGCGGCGAAGACTCGGATGTTGTGACCTATCTTGGCAAGTCGCTTGAAAGCAACATGCAAGGCAACGTGATTGATCTGTGCCCGGTGGGCGCGTTGACGTCAAAACCCTACGCGTTCACCGCCCGCCCGTGGGAACTGACCAAGACCGAATCCATTGATGTGATGGACGCGTTGGGTAGCAGCATCCGCGTGGATACCAAGGGCCGCGAAGTGATGCGTATTCAGCCACGCAACCATGACGGTGTGAACGAAGAGTGGATTTCCGACAAGACCCGTTTCATCTGGGATGGCCTGCGCCGTCAGCGTCTGGACACGCCCTATATTCGCGAAAACGGCCGTCTGCGCAAAGCAGACTGGGGCGAGGCACTGGCCGCCACCGCCGCCGCGATGAAGGGCAAGAAGGTGCTGGGACTGGTGGGCGATCTGGCCCCGGTTGAGGCGGCCTTTGCCCTCAAGCAGTTGGTTGAGGGTTTGGGGGGCAGTGTCGAATGCCGCACCGATGGCGCGCGTCTGCCCATTGGCAACCGGTCGGCCTATGTCGGCAATGCCCGGATTGATGATATTGATCACGCAAAGAACATCTGGATCATCGGTTCCGATCCGCGCAACGAGGCGCCGGTTCTGAACGCCCGCATTCGCCGCGCCTGGATCAATGACGCCCACGTCAGCCTGATCGGCCCCGCGGTGGATCTGACTTATGACTACGCCCATATCGGCAAGGACCGCGATGCGCTGGTCAAGGCCGCGAAAGACGCCAAGCCCGCCGAAGGCGCGCTGGTCATCATCGGTCAGGGGGCCTTGCGCGAAGCGGATGGCGAGGCGGTTTTGGCCCAGGCCATGGCGCTGACCCAGGCTTTGGGTGGCAAGATGCTGGTGCTGCATACCGCTGCGGCGCGTGTTGGCGCGATGGACGTGGGGGCAGTTACAGAAGGCGGGTTGCTGGCCGCGGTCCAAGGAACCGAGGTGATCTATAACCTTGGCGCCGATGAGATTGATATCGCGGAAGGGCCGTTTGTGATCTATCAGGGCAGCCACGGTGATCGGGGTGCGATGCGCGCCGATATCGTCTTGCCTGCCGCTACCTATACTGAGGAAAGCGGGCTTTTCGTCAACACCGAGGGCCGCCCGCAACTGGCGCATCGTGCGGGATTCGCGCCGGGTGAGGCCAAGGAAAACTGGGCCATCCTGCGCGCTTTGTCGGCAGAGCTGGGGGCTACGCAGCCGTGGGACAGCCTAGCGGCACTGCGCCGTGCGCTGATTTCCGAGCAACCTCATCTGGGAATGATTGACGATGTGGCCGATAATGGCTGGACGCCGCTTGAACTTCGCGCCCCCGGTCAGGCCGATTTCCGGCTCGCGATCGGGGACTTCTACCTGACCAACCCGATTGCACGCGCCAGCACGTTGATGGCTGAATTGTCGGCCAATGCAAAAGCGCGCCGCAACCCGGCGTTGGCGGCGGAGTAGACCATGGCCCTTGGCTTTCCCCTGACGCAGCTTGCGCCTGGCCTTCTGGCCGGGCTGGCGGCTTGTGCGCCGGTGGAGGGTGCAACCCCCGACGCAGGCGATAAGCCACTTTATCGGGGGGTAGAGACGCGGTTGCTGGACGGTGATCTGGTCGATTTCCGGGTCGCTGTTTCCGGCGTGAAAGGGCGCGGCATCGAGGCCAGGACCCTTGGCGAAAAGCTGGTGACGGATTATGCCACCTGTGCGGCGGCGCAATATACGCTGATCCGGGGATATAGTTTCGCGCGCCATGTGCGCACGAATATTGATGAAAAAGGTGGCATCTGGCGGGCAGATGCGGTTTACACCATCTCGCCCGTGCTGCCCCGCGGTTTGCGGACCATCGACGCGGAAGTGACGGTGGCCGATTGCGCGGATCAGGGTATACCAACTGTTTGAAATGAGCGGTCTGAGGGACTAAGGCAAATGGCAGAATTTCTTTCCACACCGCTGGGCACGCTGCTCCTGATCTTGCTTCAGGGGTTGTTGATCATTGCCTTCGTAATGATTTCCTTGCTGTTTTTGGTGTATGGCGACCGCAAGGTCTGGGCGGCGGTGCAAATGCGCCGCGGGCCGAACGTCGTTGGTCCCTTTGGCATCCTGCAATCGGTGGCCGACGCGCTGAAATATGTCGTCAAGGAAATCGTTGTGCCGGCGGGCGCCGACAAATTCGTCTTTTTCCTCGCGCCGATGCTTAGTCTTGTGCTGGCAATTCTGGCCTGGGCGGTGATCCCGTTCAACGAGGGTTGGGTGCTTGCCGATATCAACGTGGCGATCCTGTTCGTGATGGCGGTATCCTCGCTTGAGGTTTACGGCGTGATCATGGGGGGCTGGGCCTCGAACTCGAAATATCCGTTTCTGGGCTCGTTGCGCTCTGCCGCGCAGATGATTTCCTACGAAGTGTCGCTGGGCCTTATCATCATCGGCATCATCATTTCCACCGGATCGCTTAGCTTTGGTGATATAGTCGCTGCGCAAAAGGGCGATTGGGGGCTGCTGAACTGGTACTGGCTGCCACACCTGCCGATGGTGGTGCTGTTTTTCGTGTCGGCACTGGCTGAAACCAACCGCCCGCCGTTCGACCTGCCAGAGGCTGAATCGGAACTGGTGGCGGGCTTCATGGTTGAGTATTCGTCAACGCCTTATCTGCTGTTCATGGCTGGTGAGTATATCGCCATCTTCCTGATGTGTGCGTTGATTTCGCTACTGTTCTTTGGCGGTTGGCTGTCTCCGATACCGGGGCTGCCGGACTCCGTGCTGTGGATGGTGGCGAAGATGTGGATTTTCTTCTTCCTGTTCGCAATGGTCAAGGCGATCGTGCCACGGTATCGCTATGACCAACTGATGCGGATCGGTTGGAAGGTGTTCCTGCCGCTGTCGCTGGCTTGGGTCGTCATCGTGTCGTTCCTTGCAAAATTCGGTGTTCTGGGCGGCTTTTGGGCACGCTGGACGGTAGGAGGCTGAGACAATGGCATTCGATTACGCGCGCGCGACAAAGTACTTTTTGCTTTGGGACATGTGGTTGGGCTTCAAAGTGGGCTTCAAGTATTTCTTTGCACCCAAGCCTACGCTGAATTACCCGCATGAAAAGGGGCCGCTGTCGCCGCGCTTTCGTGGTGAACATGCGCTGCGCCGCTATCCGAACGGCGAAGAACGTTGCATTGCGTGCAAGCTGTGCGAAGCGATTTGCCCGGCGCAGGCGATAACGATTGATGCCGAGCCACGCGAGGATGGGTCGCGCCGCACCACGCGTTATGACATCGACATGACAAAATGCATCTACTGCGGTTTTTGCCAAGAGGCGTGCCCGGTAGATGCCATTGTCGAGGGGCCGAACTTCGAATTCGCCACCGAGACGCGTGAAGAGCTGTTCTATAACAAGGAAAAGCTGCTTGATAACGGCGCGCGTTGGGAAGCCGAAATTGCCCGTAATATCGAATTGGATGCACCTTACAGATGAATGAAGAATTCACCAAGCTGTTCAAGTCGATGATGGAGCAGGGCCAGGAGATGGCCCGCGTCTTCAACCCGGGGTTAGAGAATTTCAACCCGGCGGCATTGGAAAAGCTGTTCCCAACGATGTCGAAGGACATGCTGGAGATGTGGTTTGGCAAGACCTTCAACCGCGACGGTCTGGATGCGCGAACCCGCCTGCTGGTGACGATTGCCGCGCTGGTGGTGCTGGGCGCGCAGGCTGATGCGCAGTTGCGCCTGACGATCCGCAACGCCGTGGCCGCCGGCGCCACCCAGCGCGAGATTGCCGAGGTGATTTTTCAGATGAGCATGTTCGGCGGGGTTCCTGCGATGACCAAGGCGCTTGAAATTGCGCAAGGCGTGTTTGACGAGAAGAGTTCCGACAATTCGGGAGAGAACGCATGACGGTGTTTGTTTTTGCCTTTTACCTATTCGCCGTTTCGGTGGTGGTGTCGGGCCTCATGGTCGTGATCTCCAGAAACCCGGTCCATTCGGTGCTTTGGCTGATCTTGTCGTTTCTCTCGGCGTCGGGGTTGTTTGTGCTGTTGGGGGCAGAGTTCCTCGCCATGCTGCTGATCATCGTCTATGTCGGCGCGGTGGCGGTGCTGTTTGTTTTCGTGGTGATGATGCTGGACATCGACTTTGCGGCGCTGAAGGGTGAATTGGCCCGCTTCATGCCGCTCGGGTTGCTGGTCGGTGTGATCATGTTGTTGCAACTGGGGCTCGCGTTTGGGAGCTGGCGCACCGCAGAAGCGGCCAAGTCGCTGCATGTCGCGCCAACACCGGAAGGTGTCGATAATACCCGGGCGCTGGGGATGCTGGTTTATGACCAATACCTTTACTTGTTCCAGACGGCGGGCCTGATCCTTCTGGTGGCGATGATCGGGGCGATCTTGTTGACCATGCGCCACCGCAAGGACATCAAGCGTCAGAACGTCGTGGCGCAGATGCACCGCGACCCGGCCAAGGCAATGACGCGGGTAAACGTGAAGCCGGGGCAGGGGCTGTAATGACGCGCCCTGGAACCGAAAGAACATCGGGCTTGAACCCGGAGGGACAGAAATGATCGGATTGACCCATTACCTGAGCGTGGCGGCGGCGCTGTTCGTCATCGGCATTTTCGGTATCTTCGTAAACCGAAAGAACGTGATCGTCATTCTGATGTCGATCGAGCTGATGCTACTGGCCGTCAATATAAACCTGGTCGCCTTTTCGGCGTATCTGGGTGATTTGGCGGGGCAGGTCTTCACGATGTTCGTGTTGACGGTGGCGGCGGCCGAGGCAGCCATCGGGCTTGCGATCCTTGTCGCCTTCTTCCGCAACCGCGGCAGTATCGATGTCGAAGACGTCAACGTGATGAAAGGGTAAGGGCAAATGGAACAGATTATTCTTTTTGCTCCGCTGGTGGGGGCGATCATCGGTGGCTTCGGCTGGCGGATGATCGGGGAAAAGGGCGCACTGGGATTGACCACCGGTCTGCTGTTTTTGTCGTGCGTGCTGTCTTGGGTGGTCTTTATTGGCCATGATGGAACGACGCAGCACATCCATGTGATGGATTACGTCCAGTCTGGCACGATGATGACGGAGTGGTCGATCCGGGTTGATCGGCTGACGGCAATCATGCTGATCGTGGTCACCACGGTGTCGGCGCTGGTGCACCTCTATTCCTGGGGCTACATGGCCCATGATGTGAACTGGAGCGAGGGGCAGCAGTACAAGGCACGCTTCTTTGCGTATCTGTCATTTTTCACCTTTGCGATGTTGATGCTGGTGACTGCGGACAACCTTTTGCAGATGTTTTTCGGTTGGGAAGGGGTGGGTGTCGCGTCTTATCTGCTGATCGGGTTTTATTATAAGAAACCCTCGGCCAATGCCGCGGCCATCAAGGCGTTCGTCGTCAACCGCATCGGTGACTTTGCCTTTCTGCTGGGGATCATGGCACTGTTCTTTCTGGTTGACAGCATCGGCATGGATGAGATTTTTGCCGCAGCGCCGCAGCTTGCTCAGACCCAGGTGACGTTCCTGTGGACCGATTGGAACGCAGCCAACCTGATCGGCTGTATGCTGTTTGTCGGCGCAATGGGTAAATCCGCGCAGTTGTTTTTGCACACCTGGCTGCCGGATGCGATGGAAGGCCCGACCCCGGTCTCTGCGCTGATCCACGCCGCAACGATGGTGACCGCAGGCGTGTTTCTGGTTTGTCGGATGTCGCCGCTTTATGAATATGCGCCTGATGCCAAGATGTTCATCCTTTATATCGGCGCGGTCACGGCGTTCTTTGCGGCGACCGTTGGCCTGGTTCAAAACGACATCAAGCGCGTCATCGCCTATTCGACCTGCTCGCAGCTGGGCTATATGTTCGTCGCGGCGGGGTCTGGTGTCTATTCGGTGGCGATGTTCCACCTGCTGACCCACGCTTTCTTCAAGGCGATGCTGTTTCTGGGCGCGGGTTCCGTGATCCATGCGATGCATCACGAACAAGACATGCGCAACTATGGTGGTTTGCGGAAGAAGATCCCGCTGACCTTCTACGCCATGTTGATCGGCACGCTGGCGATCACCGGCGTTGGAATTCCGCTGACGCATATCGGTTTTGCGGGGTATCTGTCGAAAGATGCGGTCATCGAAAGCGCCTGGGCCACGGGGCAGGGGTTTGCGTTCTGGTCGTTGGTCATAGCCGCCTGCTTCACCAGTTTCTATAGCTGGCGGCTGATGTTCATGACCTTCTGGGGGACGCCGCGTGGCGACACCCACGCCTACGACCATGCCCATGAAAGCCCGCCGACGATGCTGGTGCCGCTGGGGGCTTTGGCAATCGGCGCGGTATTTTCGGGGATGGTCTGGTACAATGATTTCTTCGGGGATCACGCACAGATGAGCGCGTTCTTCGGGATGCCGCAGCACGAGGTTGCCGCGACAGAGGGCGCGGATCATGCCGCAGCGGAGGCTGAAACCGATACGGACGAAACGACGGCCGTCACCCATGCCGTCGCCGCGCCGGGCGTGGCACCGCAGGGTGCAATCTTCATGGCGTCAACCAATACCGTCATGGATGACGCGCATCATGCCCCGGTTTGGGTCAAGGTCTCGCCTTTCATCGCGATGGTCCTGGGTCTGATTATCGCTTGGCTGTTTTATATCCGCCAACCCTCGCTGCCCGGACGGCTGGCTGCGGCGCAGCCCGCGCTTTACCGGTTCTTGTTGAACAAGTGGTATTTCGACGAGCTTTATGACGTGATCATCATCCGCCCGGCAAAATGGCTTGGCAACGTCTTTTGGAAAGGCGGCGATGGCGCAATCATCGACGGGGCGCTGAACGGGGTGGCGCTTGGCCTTATTCCACGGCTGACGCGGCTCGCGGGTCGGGTTCAGTCCGGTTACCTCTTCCATTATGCCTTCGCGATGGTTCTGGGAATTGTGGCGCTTATGTTCTGGGTCGTTTTGGCCGGGGGGTCCAACTAATGGAAAATCTGCTTTCCATCATCACTTTCACCCCTTTGGTCGCGGCCGGGATTCTGGCGCTGGTTCAGCGCGGGCAGGGTGCGGCGGCTGACCGCAACGCAAAATGGTTTGCGCTGACGGCGACGGTCGCCACCTTCCTCGTGTCGCTTTTCATGCTGGCCAAATTCAACCCTGCCGATACCGGCTTTCAGATGATCGAGGATCGAGCCTGGATCATGGGGCTGCATTACAAGATGGGTGTGGACGGCATTTCAGTGCTGTTCGTGCTGTTGACCACATTCCTGATGCCGATGACCATTGCCGCCTGTTGGTCCGTTGAGACCCGCGTCAAGGAATACATGATCGCCTTTCTGGTGCTGGAAGGGTTGATGATCGGGGTCTTTACGGCGCTGGATCTGATGTTGTTCTACCTGTTCTTCGAGGCAGGGCTGATTCCGATGTTCCTGATCATCGGGATCTGGGGCGGAAAAGACCGGATTTACGCATCGTTCAAGTTCTTCCTTTATACGTTCCTCGGGTCAGTGCTCATGCTGGTCGCGATGGTGGCGATGTATATGGATGCGGGTACGACCGATATGGTCCAGCTTTTAAGCCATGAATTCGCCTCGACCAGCTTCCGTGTTCTGGGGGTGCAGGTTGTGGGGGGCATGCAGACACTGCTGTTCCTGGCCTTCTTTGCCAGTTTTGCGGTAAAGCTGCCGATGTGGCCCGTGCACACCTGGTTGCCCGACGCGCACGTTCAGGCGCCCACGGCCGGGTCGGTGGTGCTGGCAGCGATCCTGCTGAAGATGGGGGGCTATGGCTTCTTGCGGTTTTCGCTGCCGATGTTCCCGGTCGGATCCGAAGTGATGGGCCCCTTGATGCTGTGGATGTCGGCCATTGCCATCGTTTACACCAGTCTGGTGGCGTTGGCGCAGGACGATATGAAAAAGCTGATCGCCTATTCCTCGGTTGCGCATATGGGTTACGTGACGATGGGGATTTTTGCGGTCAACCAGCAAGGCATCGACGGCGCGATTTTTCAGATGCTGTCTCACGGCTTCGTCTCGGGTGCGCTGTTTTTGTGTGTTGGGGTGATCTACGACCGGATGCACACGCGTGAAATTTCGGCCTATGGCGGCCTCGTTAACCGAATGCCCGCTTACGCGCTCATCTTCATGTTCTTCACCATGGCCAATGTTGGCCTGCCCGGCACCTCGGGCTTCATCGGAGAATTCCTGACCTTGGTGGGTATTTTCCAAACCAATACCTGGGTTGCGATGGTGGCGACGACCGGCGTGATCTTGTCGGCTTCCTATGCGCTGTGGCTTTACCGCCGGATCGTTTTTGGGGATCTGATCAAGGAAAGCCTGAAGTCGATCACCGACATGGATCGCCGTGAAAAGCTGATCTTTGCCCCGTTGGTGGCCATGACGCTGTTGTTGGGGGTCTACCCCAGCCTCGTGACCGATATCATCGGGCCTTCCGTCAAGGCCCTTGTAGCTGACTACCACGCCAGCCTGCCCGCCATGGATATGGCTGTGGCGGTGGACCACTGAAGGAGAAATGACGATGACTTCTGCGGATTTCTCCACGGTTTTTCCGGAGTTCCTGCTGGCGGTGTTTGCCATGGCGGCGCTGTTGGTGGGGGTTTGGACCGGCAAGGACAAGGTCGGGGGCATGGTGCTTTGGGCCACGGTTGCGGTGCTGGTGCTGCTGGGGGCCTATGTCGGCCTCGGTGGTGGCGGGTCACGCACGGCATTTGGCGGCATGTTTATTGACGACGCTTTCTCGCGTTTTGCCAAGGTGACCGTGCTTTTGGCGGCCGCTTCAGTTCTCGCGATGAGTGCTGACTATCTGGCGCGGCAGGGGTTGATGCGGTTCGAATACCCGATCCTGATCGCGTTGGCGGTTGTCGGGATGATGATGATGGTGTCGGCGGGTGATCTGATCGCGCTTTACATGGGGTTGGAGCTAAGCAGTCTTTCGCTTTATGTGATCGCGAGCTTGCGCCGCGAAAGCGCCAAATCAACCGAGGCCGGGCTGAAATATTTCGTGCTGGGTGCGCTCAGTTCCGGTCTGTTGCTTTACGGCGCGTCGCTGACATATGGGTTTGCGGGCACCACGGGCTTTGCCGGGATTATAACGGTGGTGAAAGAGGGCGAGCTGTCGCTGGGCCTTCTGTTTGGGATGGCGTTCCTGTTGACGGGTCTGGCCTTCAAGGTGTCGGCTGTGCCTTTCCATATGTGGACCCCTGACGTCTATGAAGGCTCGCCCACACCTGTGACTGCGTTTTTTGCGACCGCGCCAAAGGTTTCGGCCATGGTGCTGATTGCACGGCTGGCCCATGATGCGTTTGGCACGGTGCCAACCGAATGGGGGCAGATCCTGCTCTTGCTGTCGGTCGCATCCATGTTTCTGGGGGCGATTGCCGGTCTTGCTCAGCGTAACTTCAAGCGGCTGATGGCCTATTCGTCGATTGCCCATATGGGGTTTGCGCTGCTGGGGTTGGGCGCAGGCACCGAACAGGGTGTTGAGGCGATGCTGCTTTACATGGTGATCTATGTCACGATGAACGTGGGCACTTTTGCCTTTATCCTGTCGATGGAAATTGACGGGCGTCCGGTGACCGACATTACCGCACTGAACCTTTATGCCAAACGCGAACCGGTCCGGGCGCTGGCGCTGATGGTGCTACTTTTCAGCCTCGCGGGCGTGCCTCCGATGCTGGGCTTCTTTGCCAAGTTCACGGTTCTAGCGGCGGCGGTTTCGGCAGGCTATGTCTGGGCGGCGGTGGCAGGCGTCATCGCGGCGGTAATCGCCTCTTTTTACTATTTGCGCATCGTCTACTACATGTATTTCGGGACCGAGGGCGCAGTCCTGGACAGTCGGATGCCGGCGGCGCAATGGGTGATGCTGGTGGGGACCGCGTTCGTGATGGTTGCGGGCGTCGTCAATCTGTTTGGGGTTGAGGGCGCGGCTGCGGCGGCGGCTCAGGCGCTTGTGCGCTGATCTGGTTCCCTGGCCCGAGGGTGTGGCGCGCCACATTCTCGGGGCGGTAGACAGCACCATGGCCGAGGCCTCGCGCCTCGCGCCCAATGTTTCCTGTCCGACCTGGGTGTTGGCGCGCGTGCAAACGGCGGGTCGCGGGCGACGCGGTCGCGATTGGCACGATCCGCCCGGCAACTTCGCCGCGACGCTGATTTTGCGCCCAAAGCGGACCTTGGCCGAGGCGGCGCTTTTCTCTCTGGTGGCGGCACTTGCGCTTGATTGTGCGTTGGCACAGGTTGCCGGGCCGCAGGCGCGGTTGGCTATCAAATGGCCAAATGATGTATTGCTGAATGGCGGCAAGGTTGCCGGGATATTGCTGGAGAGTTTCGGGCAGGGCACGGGGGCAATCGCGTTAGGGATTGGCATCGGCGTCAACCTTGCACATGCGCCGGCGGTGCGACAGGTGGAGCCGGGGGCCGTCACACCGGTCAGCCTGGCCGATGAGGCCGGTGTCGTGGTGACCCCCGAACAGTTTTTGCCGTTCCTCGCGGTCGCCTTCGACCGCTATCAGCGGCAGTTTGAAACCTATGGATTCGCGCCGATCCGTGCAGCCTGGCTGGCCCGCGCCGCCCATCTCGGCCAGCCAATTACTGCGCGCACCGGCACAGATGAGCTGCGCGGTATTTTTGAGACAATCGATGATACCGGCGCGCTGGTGCTGGGGACGCCGCAGGGCCGCATGACAGTTTCGGCGGCGGATGTATTTTTCTGAAAGAGGGGCCCCCTGAATGCTTTTGTGCATCGACTGCGGCAATACCAACACGATGTTTTCCGTCTGGGATGGCAGCAAGTTCCTTGCGACTTGGCGTATTGCCACTGACCATCGGCGCACCGCCGACGAGTATTTCGTATGGCTTTCATCGCTGATATCGCTAAACAACCTGAAGGTTCAGATCGGTGCGGCGATTATTTCATCGACGGTGCCGCGCGTGGTTTTCAATCTTCGGGTGCTTTGCAACCGCTATTATGACTGCCGCCCGGTTGTGGTGGGCAAGCCGGAATGCGCGCTGCCGGTGGCGCCGCGTGTCGATCAGGGCACGACCGTCGGCCCCGACCGTCTTGTCAATACCGCTTCGGCGTATGACCGGCATGGCGGCGATATCATCGTGGTTGATTTTGGCACGGCCACGACCTTTGACGTGGTTGACGTGGACGGGGCCTATATCGGGGGGGTTATTGCACCCGGCGTCAACCTTAGCCTTGAGGCGTTGCACATGGCCGCGGCGGCGCTACCGCACGTTGATGTGACCTACCCCGCGCAGGTTATTGGCACCAATACCGTCGCTTGCATTCAGTCTGGTGTCTATTGGGGGTATATCGGGCTTGTGGAAGGGGTCGTTCGGCAGATAAGGATCGAACGCGACCGCCCGATGAAGGTGATTGCCACGGGCGGCCTTGCGGCGCTGTTCAACCAGGGGTTTGACCTTTTCGATCATGTAGAAGACGATCTGACCATGCATGGGCTGGTGCTGATCCATAACCATAATAAAGAGCAGGACGACACATGAAACAGGATCGACTGATCTATCTACCTTTGGGTGGCGCCGGTGAAATCGGGATGAATGCCTATGTCTATGGGTTTGGTCCTGACGGAAAAGAGCGGTTGATCGTGGTCGACCTGGGCGTCACCTTTCCGGATATGGACACCTCGCCGGGGGTTGACCTGATCATGGCCGATATTGGCTGGCTTGAGGAAAATGCAGACCGGATCGAGGCGGTTTTCATTACCCACGCGCATGAGGACCACATCGGCGCGCTGTCTCATTTCTGGCCAAAGCTGAAGGTGCCGGTTTATGCGCGCCGCTTTACCGGCCGTCTGGCGCAGCTGAAGATGGAGGAAGCGGGCCTGCCCACGGATGCACTACGCATCGTCGAGCCGCGCCCCACGGTGGTCGAGGCTGGGCCCTTCTCGGTGCAGTTTGTACCGGTTAGCCATTCGATCCCGGAAAGCTCGGCCCTGGTGATCGACACGCCTGCGGGGCGGATCGTTCATACCGGCGATTTCAAACTGGATGGCAGCCCGATTGTCGGTGAGGCGTTCGACCCGCTGATGTGGCACGAAATCGCCAAGGAAGGGAGCGGGGTCAAGGTGCTGACCTGTGATTCCACCAACGTTTTTTCGCCCCTGCCGGGCCGCTCTGAGGCAACGCTGGCCACACCCTTGGCTGAATTCATTGCAGCCCAAAGCGGCATGGTGGTGGCGACGACCTTTGCCTCAAACGTCGCGCGTCTGAAAACCCTGGCGCTGGCGGGCAAGGCTGCGGGCCGGTCCGTCTGCCTCTTGGGCCGCGCGATGAAAAAGATGGTGAGCGCGGCCGAAGAGACCGAGGTGCTTTTGGGTTTTCCGGGGACGGTAACGCCTGAACAGGCTGTTGATATCGCGCGGGAAAAACTGATGTTGATCGTCACCGGAAGCCAGGGTGAACGGCGCGCGGCCAGTGCCCAGCTTTCGCGCGGTAAATACCTCGGGCTTGAGATGAAAGACGGCGATACCTTCCTGTTTTCGTCTAAAACCATTCCCGGCAATGAACGCGGGGTGATCCGGATCATGAACGCCTATTCGGAAATGGGCGTTGAGGTGGTTGATGACCGGGGCGGGCTTTATCACGTTTCGGGCCACGCCAACCGACCCGATCTTGAAGCCGTGCATGACCTGTTGAAGCCGAAAATCCTGATTCCGATGCATGGCGAACATCGTCATCTGCGTGAACATGCCAAGATCGGCACCGGCAAGGGGATCGCCTCTGAGGTTGCGACCAACGGCACCATGCTGGATCTGACCGGTAATTCACCCGAAGTCGTTGAATATATCGGGGCCGGGCGCACCTATCTGGATGGCAATGTTCTGATCGGCGCGATGGATGGTGTGGTCCGTGACCGGATTCGCATGGCGCTGAACGGTCATGTTCTGGTCACCGTGATCGTTGATGAGGACAATCTGCCGCTGGGCGATGCCTGGGTTGAACTAGGTGGCCTTTCGCAAACGGGCAAAACCGGCGCGTCGCTGTCTGATCGGATCGAAGATGAACTGGCCGAGTTTCTGGAGCGGGCCAACAGCAAGGTTATCGCCAACGACGCCAAGATGGATGAGGCCATACGCCGTATCGTACGACAGGTGACGATGGAAGAAATCGGCAAAAAACCAGAGGTGACGGTGGTTGTGTCGCGCCTGTTGGCAGAGTAGCGGCCAAACAGGCAATCTTTCAAAAGCAGCGCGCAACCAGCGCGTGCGCGAACTGAAAATCTTGAAACCTGTCAGCTGGATCACGACAGGTTTCAAGACGTGCATACGTTGCGGCCAAGCCTTCTACCGGGGCTGCTTGTGGGCAAACCCGCATCGTTGGCACAGCCTGCAAGCGCGTGCGCAATCTGCGACCCTTAGCTTTTCCCTAAGCACGGCACCGGCAAACATTAATTTCCAGAGCGGCCCCTTTGGCAATACTCTTTCCCAGAGGGGACGTCAGCGCTTGCGTTGGCAGGGAGTGACATGTTTTTCATCTGCACCGAGGACCACCGTCCGCACGGCACAATAGCCGTTTGTGGCGCCGAAAGTTGTATGCCGGCCCATCGCCCTCAGGCCATGGCGTTTCGGTGCCTGCCAGCATGTGCCAAAGCGATCAGCAAAGCCCTTTTTAATGCCCGTGTCCGCCGCGTTTCATCGCAGTTCGTGACGGGGCTGTTGCGGATGCCTGATCGGCGTCGCCGCCAATTGGGTGCGTGCGACAATCCCGTCCCGAATGTTTTTCGTAGGCGCCCCGCAACCTCGAAATTTGCCCCTGAACCCGTACCTGAACGCGCGGGGGCCAAACAGCCATCCGCGGATATTTGGAGACAATGATGAGATCAGACGCCGATGCGGCCCCCGTGGACGACTTCACCCTTGAACTTCGCACGATTGCGCCGATTCCTCGCAATGAGCGTTTCGGGCGGGCGCGTGATCTGTTCGGAATCTGGTTTGGCATGAACATGTCGCCGCTTACGGTGGTCACGGGTGCCCTTGCGACGGTCAGTCTGGGGTTGCCGATCGGCTGGGCGGTTCTGGCCATCCTTTTGGGCAATATCGTTGGCGGGGTGGCCATGGCGCTGCATGCGGCCCAGGGCCCTCAACTCGGGGTTCCGCAATTGCTTCAGGCGCGCGGTCAGTTCGGCGTTTATGGTGCCGCGATCATTGCGATCCTTGCCGTGGCCATGTTCGTCGGGTTCTTCGCCTCGAACCTTGTTATTATTGCTCAGGCATTCGCCACGGCGGTGCCCGCGCTGAATGACACTTTGGTGCTGGCTTTTGCGACTGCGGTCAGCTTTGGTGTTGCGTCTTTTGGCTACAAGCTTTTGCGCCAGACGACGATGCTAAGCGCGTTGGTGGTTGGCTCTCTGGTTGCGCTCTCGTTTTTCTGGATCTTTGGTGTGAATGACACCGCAAGTTATCAGTGGCACTCTGGCGATCTGACTGCGGTTGGCTTTTTGTCGGTGGTTGCCATCGGCGCAGTCTGGCAGATCGCCTATGCGCCCTATGTGTCGGACTATTCCAGATATATGCCGGCTGAAACGGGTGCAAAGGGGGCCTTTTGGGGCACCTATCTTGGCTGCGTCACAAGCGCGGTGATCCTGATGAGCCTCGGTGCGGCCGTGGGCGCCATCACGGGGGCGGATGACACCATGGCGGCGCTTGGCTCGCTTATCGGGCCGATCAGCACGGTTGTCCTGCTTGGGTTTGCGTTTGCTACGGCGGCCTACAACAGCGTCAACACCTACTGTAGCGCGCTTTGTGCCCTGAGCGTCGCTGAAACCTTCAAGCCCGGATGGATCCCCGGTCTTCGCAGCCGCCTGATTGTTACGGCAGCCATCCATCTGCTGGGCCTATCCATTGCTTTGATGGCGCAATCGGATTTCATGACGTTCTTTTATGATTTCATCACCTGGATGCTTTACATCCTGATTCCGTGGTCTGCCATCAATCTGGTGGACTACTACATTGTCCGAAATGGCCACTACGCGGTTGAAGAGTTTTTTCTGCCGGGCGGTGGCCGGTATGGCAACTGGAACATCACGGCCATTTCGGTTTACATCCTTGGCTTCGTCGTTCAGCTGCCGTTCATTTCGACGTCTTCGTACCAGGGTTTTATGCTGGAAAGGCTTCATGGCATTGATATTGCCTGGATGGTCGGGCTCGTCGTCTCGGCCGTGGTCTTTTACTTTTTAGCCCGTGGTTCGGTCGAGGAAGGGGCCACGAACGACGCTCGGCGGTGAGGCGCGCAACTACAGGCGGTATCGGGGCAACGTGTGCCCCCGATACCGCCCGTAGATCAAAAAGAAAAAATCAGCCGCGCTCTTCAGCCACAATCTGGCGCAACCCGTCAACCGGAAGGTAACCGCGCAGCATTTGCCCCCCCATCACAAAGGCCGGGGTGCCTGAAATCCGCATCCGCTCGCCCAGTTGGCGGTTGGCGCGCAGCACATCCGACACCGAATCCTCATTCATCCGCAGCATGATCGGCGCGGGGTCTTGCCCCAGATCTTTTGCAAGGCGGCTCAGGCTGTCCAGCGTGATCGCGCCCCGAAATTCCATCAGCGCGTCATGGGCGGCTTTGTAGGCATCATCCCCCGCCAGCTGCTTTACCGCTATGGCAAAGCGCGATGACAGTTCAGATTCTTGCCCCAGAATCGGAAACTCCTTGATGACAAAGCGAATATTGCCGTCGGTGTTGATCAATGTGTCCACCTCGGACGTGGCTTTGCGGCAATAGGTGCAGCGATAGTCAAGAAACTCGACCACGGTGATATCCCCATCCGGGTTGCCGCCAACCCAGGAATTGGCGTCGTCAAAAATATCTGCGGCATTGGCCTGCACCAGAACCTTGTCATTGCCGGCCTCGGCGGCCTGCTGACGTGTTTCCAATACACCGATCGCCTCGACCAGAACTTCGGGGTTGGCCATCAGATAGTCGCGTACCGCGTCGCCAAAGGCGGCCTGATCGGTTTTGGACATGGAAGCAGGGTCAAAGGCAGCGGCTGGGCCGGCCAGAAACGGGGTCGCAATCAGCGCGGTTGAAAGGGCCAAAGCGGCAAGGGGCGTGCGGGTCATCGGGTCGTCCTTGGGTCAAGGGCCAGCGGCCAGTTTGTGGTGGCCGCAATCCGGGGCCGTTTTCGGTGCGCAGCATCGCGGCAGCGGGTCGGAATGGCAAGGGCAGGCGGTGCAGTCGGGGTCAGGAATCCGACCCTTTCGCAAACCCCGCCCCATTGACCTTTCTTGGCCAAGCCGGGCATATCGCGTCACGCGTAACATAAGGAGGGTTGGATGCGTTTCTCAAGCCGTGGACAGGTTGATCCCTTCATTGTGATGGACGTGATGGAGGCCGCCCGCGCCGCCGAGGCGTCCGGCCGCCACATCATCCACATGGAAATAGGCCAGCCCTCGACCCCGGCGCCCGTCGCGGCCCGTGCGGCGCTGGCCGCGTCCCTCGAACGGGATGCGTTGGGCTATACCGTGGCGCTGGGGCTGCCGGAACTGCGTCAGGGCATCGCGGCGCTGTATCAGCGTTGGTACGGCGTTGATCTGGACCCTGCGCGAGTGATTGTGACATCGGGGTCGTCGGGTGCGTTCCTTCTGGCTTTTGCGGCCCTGTTTGACGCGGGTGACCGGGTGGCCTTGGGGCAACCGGGCTATCCGTCCTACCGGCAGATACTGCGGGCGCTCAGCCTGACCCCGGTCGGCATTCCAACCCGCCCCGAAGACCGCTATCAGCCCCGCGCCGAGGATATCCCCAACGATATCGCCGGGTTGATCGTGGCCAGCCCCGGCAACCCCTCGGGCACGATGCTGGGGCATGATCCGCTGGCGGCATTGATCCATGCGGCCGCTGCGCGCGGGATCAGCTTTGTGTCTGACGAAATCTATCATGGGCTGCATTACGAGGGGCGGGCGGTTTCAGCGCTTGAAATTTCGGATGACGTCTATGTGATCAACTCGTTTTCCAAATATTTCAGCATGACCGGGTGGCGGATCGGTTGGATGGTGGTCCCCGAACCGCATATCCGCACGCTTGAGCGACTGGCGCAGAACATGTTTATCTGCGCGTCCCATGCCAGCCAGATCGCAGCGCTTGCCGCGCTGGACTGCATTGATGAGTTGGAGGCGAACCGCGCCGTTTACGCCGAAAATCGCCGCCTCATGCTCGACGGGTTGCCCAAGGCAGGGTTTACCCGCATCGCGCCCCCCGATGGTGCGTTCTTCATCTACGCCGATATTTCCGATATCGCCCCTGATGCGCGCAGCTTTGCCGCCGAGATCCTGGATCAGGCCGGGGTTGCGGTGACACCGGGGCTCGATTTCGATCCGGTCCGGGGGCATCAGACCCTGCGCTTTTCCTACGCTGGCGCAACCGCCGACATCATCGAAGGGCTTGCGCGTCTGACCACCTTCATGGCGCAACGCCAATGATTGGTGGGTGCGGGCAGGGGGCGATGCGGCTCGCTCACCTGCTGTTTGCCGTACTGGCACTGGCACTTGCCGGTGCTATGAGTGCGCAGGCGCAAGAGGGGGGGCAGGGCCTTTCTGCCCTCGCACAGCTTGATCCCGCCCGCAGTGCGCTGACTGCCGAAGCCGGAGGGACGCGGCTTACACTGGGCCTCAGCCAACCGGTGCCCTACCGGGTCTACCTGCTCGACAGCCCCCCGCGCATGGTGATCGACTTTCGCGAGGTGAATTTTGCAGGGGCCTCGCCCAAGGCCCTTTTAGGGGCGCCCGGCGTCACGAACCTGCGTTGGGGTGCGTTCCGCCCCGGCTGGTCGCGGCTGGTGGCCGAACTCGATGGCCCCCAACAGATCCTTGCCGCCGAAGAACGCACCGGCGCCGCCACCACGATTGAAATCCACTTTGCGCCCGTGCCCGCCGCAGATTTCGCCACCCGCACGGGCGCGCCGCAGTCAGCATTATGGGACCTGCCGCAACCCGCGGTCGTTGACCCGCCCCATCGTCGCCAATCAGGCGAGACCCCTTTGCGTGTGGTGCTCGACCCCGGCCATGGGGGCATTGATCCGGGCGCCGAGATTGATGCCCTTTCAGAAGCGGTCCTTGCCCTCACTTTTGCGCGCGACCTGAAAGACCACCTTACCCGCGCCGGCGTGCAGGTCGTGATGACGCGCGACGAAAACATCTTCGTGCCTTTGGAAACCCGCGTCACCGTGGCCCGCGCCGCCGGGGCTGACATCTTCATTTCGCTGCACGCCGATGCACTGGCCGAGGGGCAGGCTACAGGGGCCACGATCTACCTGCTTGCCGATACCGCCTCTGATGCCGCCTCGGCCAAACTGGCCGAACGCCATGATCGCGCCGATCTGCTGGCCGGCGTCGACCTTGATGGTCATGATGATGCTATTGCCGGGGTGCTGATGGATCTTGCCCGCGCCGAAACCCAACCCAGGGCGGTCCGTCTGTCCCAGGTACTGGCAGCCACGATAAAGGCCGAAGGGCTTAAAATGCACAAACACCCGGTCCAAAGTGCCGATTTCTCGGTCCTCAAGGCACCCGACATCCCTTCGATTCTGCTGGAGTTGGGCTTTATGTCATCGTCCCCCGACCGCGCCCGCCTCAATGATCCGGACTGGCGTGCCCGAATGGCAGGCGCCATTACCACCGCCATCCTCACTTGGGCGCAGTCCGACGCCGCCGAGGCGCGGCTTTTGCGGCAATAACTCCCCCCGGCTGGCTTTTTTTTGGCAAAATACTCCCGCCGGAGGCCCGCCAATGCCGCCACCCGTCGGCAAGGCTTTGCGCGTGACGCCAAGTTGTTTTGACGCCTCCGGCGCGCCGATGTATAGCCACAAGGCGCAATTGGCCGTGACCGGCAATCGGGGGTATCTGTTGATCCGTTTTCTTCTTTCCTTCATCGGCGGGGTGTTTTCCTGGATTGTCACCGGGGCATTCTTTGCTGCGCTGACCATTGGTGCGATCTTCTGGATGTATTCGCGCAACCTGCCCAGCCACGAACAGCTTGCGCAATATACCCCGAAAACCATCAGCCGCGTCTATTCCGGCGAAGGCCGCCTGATTGATGAGTTTGCCGAAGAACGCCGCCTTTATGTGCCGGGCAGTGAAATTCCCGAGCTGGTCAAACAGGCGTTCATTTCTGCCGAAGACAAGAACTTCTATACCCATAAGGGCTATGATCTGCTCAGCATGTTGTCGGCGGCCCGCGATGCGCTGGCAGGCGGGCGAATTCGCGGCGCCTCGACGATTCCGCAGCAGGTCGCCAAGAACCTGCTCTTGTCGTCAGATCGCACCGCCGAACGCAAGATCAAGGAACTGATCCTGTCCACAAGGCTGGTGGAATCGCTGCCCAAGGACAAGATCCTTGAGCTTTACCTGAATGAGATTTTCCTCGGCCAGAACAGCTATGGCGTGGCCGCCGCCGCACAGACCTATTTCAACAAGACCCTGTCTCAGTTATCCCCCGGCGAGGCCGCCTATTTGGCCGCGTTGCCCAAAAAACCCGGCGATCTGCACCCCGTCCGCCAGCGCAAAGAGGCCGAGGGCCGGCGCAACTACGTCCTCAATGAGATGCGCCAGAACGGCTATATCACCGAGGCCACCTACCGCGCGGAACGCGAACTGCCGCTGAAAACCGTACAAAACGGCGATTACGCCCCGTTCCGCGATGCGTTGCCCCCGCGCGACTATTTCACCGATGAAATCCGCCGTCAGCTTTCCAAATCCTTCGGCCAGGAGGAATTTTTTGGCGGTGGCCTGGCAATCCGCGCGACCATCAACCCCGACATGCAATCGGTCGCAGCCAATGCGCTGCGTATCGAGCTGGAGGATTATGACCGCAGCCTGGGTATCTGGCGCGGCACCCGCAAAACCATCCCCGCCAAGGCGCTTGCCTCTGAATCCGATTGGCGCGCCGCCCTGGCCGCAACCAAAGTGCCGCGTGATATCAAGGGCTGGTTTCCCGCTGTCGTACTGTCGCTGGGCGAAAAAGACGCTCGTATCGGTATCGAAGGCGTCGAAGAGGACGAAGACGGCCATTGGATACCCGCCGAGGATGTCACTTGGGCGCGCAAACGCCTTGAGGGCGGCAAGCTGGCCGCCCGCGCCAAACGCGCAGCCGACCTTCTTGAGGTGGGGGATGTGGTTCTGGTTCGGGCGATGACCAAGGATGCCGACGGATCTTTCATCCGCTGGACGCTGCGCCAGGTGCCCGAAATTCAGGGCGCGTTCATGGCGATGGACGTCAATACCGGGCGTGTGATCGCCATGCAGGGTGGGTTTTCCTACCAGTATTCGGTGTTCAACCGCACGACGCAGGCGCAACGCCAGCCCGGCTCCAGCTTCAAACCCTTCGTCTACGCGGCCGCGCTGGACAGCGGCTTCAGCCCCGCTACCATCGTGATTGACGCCCCGATCGAGGTGAACACCCCGCAAGGCCTGTGGCGGCCCAGAAACTCGTCAAACAAGTTCTACGGACCCACCCCCCTGCGGACCGGGATCGAACAGTCGCGTAACCTGATGACTGTGCGGATCGCTGAAGAGATTGGCATGGACACCGTGGCGGGCTACGCTGAACGCTTTGGCGTCTACAACCCGATGAAACCCTATCTGGCGAACGCGCTCGGCAGTCAGGAAACCACCTTGTTTCAGATGGTTGCGGCCTACGCCATGTTCGCAAACGGAGGCGAGCGGGTGGAACCCACCCTGGTCGACCGGGTGCAGGATCGTTGGGGCCGCACGGTCTACCGCCATGATCAGCGCAAATGCACCGATTGCCAGTTGGCCAGCTTGGAACCGGGTGCCGCCCCGCGTATCGTGTCTGACCGTGAACGGGTGATGGATGCGATCACCGCCTATCAGTTGACCTCGATGATGGAAGGCGTGGTCCAGCGCGGTACCGCGCGCGGCATCAACCTGCCGGTGCCGATTGCGGGCAAGACCGGCACCACCAACGAGGCAAAAGACGTCTGGTTCATCGGCTATTCCAGCAAGATCGTCGCCGGCTGCTACATGGGCTACGACACCCCCCGCCCGCTGGGCAGGCATGCCTATGGCGCCTCTATGTGCGGCCCGGTTTTCCAACGCTTCATGCAAGAGGCGATCAAGGAATATGGCGGCGGCAAGTTCAAGGTTCCGCCCGGCGGCCATTTCATAAAGATCGACCGATTTACCGGCGAGCGCCTGTCAGACGATGCCTCGGGCGAAACGGTCATTGCCGAATATTTCCGCGATGGCGAAGACCCGAACTTCGGGCTTGGCGCGCTGGTCGATGGCGGCTTTGGCATGGGTCAGAACCTGCCGCTCTTTGCTGCGGGCGAAGATGATCAGGGCGGCAAGGCGATCACCACGTCAACCGGGCAGAAAACCATTATCCCAAAAAAGGCAGATTTCGGCACGCTCAGCTCGGGCGGGCTATACTAAGCCCACCCTTGCCCAAAACCGCCCAAGCGACTATTTGTGCGCTTCAAGCGAGCATGAGGAACCATCGAAATGCGCACTGAGACGCAGAACACCGTCGAGGCGATCAAGAAGTCATTGAAACTTCTGGCTCAGCGAATGGATTGGGAAACCGCCCCACATCGGCTCGAAGAATTCAACGCGATGATCGAGGATGGGGATCTTTGGTCTGACCCGGCGCGCGCCCAAAAACTGATGCGTGAACGGCAAATGCTGATGGATGCGGTTGAAACCTACCGCAGAATCGACCGCGATCTGACCGACAATGTGGAACTGATCGAGTTGGGCGAGATGGAAGACGACCCCGAGATCGTGACCGACGCCGAGGAAAGCCTGAAAACCTTGCGCGAATTTTCGGCCACCAAGGAACTTGAGGCGCTTCTGGACGGCGAGGCTGACAGCAACGACACATTCCTTGAAATCCACGCCGGCGCAGGCGGCACGGAGTCGTGTGACTGGGCCAGCATGCTGGCCCGGATGTATGTCCGCTGGGCCGAGAAAAAGGGCTATAAGGTCGAACTGATGTCCGAAACTTCGGGCGATGAGGCCGGTATCCGTTCCGCCGCCTACAAGATCAGCGGCCCCAACGCCTACGGCTGGCTGAAATCCGAAAGCGGCGTGCACCGTCTGGTGCGGATCTCGCCTTACGATTCGGCCGCGCGGCGGCATACCTCGTTTTCATCAATCTGGGTCTACCCCGTGGTGGATGACAATATTGAGATCACCATTCCTGACAATGAAATCCGCATTGATACCTTCCGCTCGTCCGGAGCAGGCGGGCAGCACGTCAACACCACCGACTCGGCAGTGCGGATCACCCACTTGCCCACCAATATCGTCGTGACCAGCTCGGAAAAGTCGCAGCACCAGAACCGTGCCAACTGTATGGCCGCGCTGAAATCGCGCCTCTACCAGCTAGAGCTGGATAAACGCAACGCCGTGATCAATGCCCAGCACGAAAACAAGGGCGACGCGGGGTGGGGCAACCAGATCCGGTCTTATGTGCTGCAACCCTACCAGATGGTCAAGGATCTGCGCACCGGCCATGAAACCTCTGATACTGGCGGCGTTTTGGACGGTGATCTTGACGCGTTCATGGCAGCCACACTGGCGCAGGACGTCTCGGGAAAAACACGCGCAGAGGCGCAGGGCGGCGACTGATCCGGGACCTCAGCTTTTTTTTGGCCTAAATACTCTATCCGGCAGCAGGATAAGAAAACACCATCTCCTTTGAATTGATGGGGTTGCGGCGGCAGCATCGCCTTGCCGCGATTTTGCCCTGCGGGGCGCAGACGCGCCCCGCCCCGCTTGCCCCCCCCGCCGCCAGCGGCGACGCGATCACCCTTAAAACCACTGGCCCGGCTCCATGAGGCCCAGGTCCATCAACTGCTGGGACTGCCAGGCGAACGGGACCGAGTTGTGCCATTTGAAGCTGTCGATACTGAACGTTGATCCGGGGTTGAACTTCAACGCCTTGGCGACGCGGAATGAGGCGATGACGGCGGTCAGGTTGTGGTGCCAGGGGCAGGCGTAGGTGTTGTATTCTTCGATGTTGAAGGTGTGATCCGCGCGCAGTTGCAGCCCTTTTTCAGCCCGAAACAGGGCGACACGGTCGATTTTGCGGCGGGTCCAGGGGACATGCTCTTCAAAACGCCAGCGCAGCCCGCCGTAGAAATCCAACTGGCGCTCCCTGGGGGTGTTGCTGTTGGCGGGGTCTGTGCGCGCCAGTGCGTAATAGCCGGAACGGTCCAGCATCGCCTCGGACAGGTTGACGGCATTGGGGGTGCGGCCAAGGTCGGGGGCGTAAAGGTCGATTGCATAGGTCAGCATCGCGTCGCGGCGTTCTTCGGTATGAAAGGCCAGCAGTTCACCTACGCTGCGCGTTTCGCAAAAGGGATAAAAGAGATACTCGGCGTTGTAGCAATAATAGAGCCAGGTGGTCTTGGGGCAGGCCGCAATAACGGGATTGATCGCGTTTATCAGCGCATCCGGCGCGCGCATGTCATAGGGAACGCGGTACACCTTGCCTGCAAGGTCGGTGGGTAATTCTAGCGTTGCGGGGGCAAAGGCCACCACCGTGCGAAACCCGGCCTTCAGATGATGGCGCAGTGTGCTTTCCACCTCGACCAGATCCTCGATCAGGATCAGCGCCACCGGCCCCTTGGCCAGGGCGGCTTTGCCCTGCTCCAGAAATGCCGCGAGTGATCCGTAATTCATGCCTGCCCCGTGCGTTTTCGCCAAGATCAATCAAGCGGGGCAGGATTGCAAGCAGTGGCCGGGTTGCGGGGCGACCCGGTTTTGCGGTATCAGGCCCCACGCGCGAAAGGTAACCCCGATGTCGGACTCAAAACAGCCAAAAAAGCTGCATATCAAGACCTATGGCTGCCAGATGAACGTCTATGACAGCGAACGCATAGCCGAGGCTATGGGCGCCGAAGGGTATGTGCTGACGGATGAGCCGACCGAGGCAGACATGGTGTTGATCAATACCTGTCACATTCGCGAAAAGGCGTCAGAGAAACTTTACTCTGATCTGGGGCGGCTGAAACCCTTGAAGGCAGAGCGTCCAGATCTGAAAATCGGCGTGGCTGGCTGCGTGGCCCAGGCCGAAGGCGCCGAGATTGTACGCCGCATGCCCGTGGTTGATATTGTCGTGGGGCCGCAAAGCTATCACCGGTTGCCGGCCATGGTGCGCGCCGCTGATGCGGGTGAAAAGACCGTGGATACCGAATTTCCGGCCGAGGATAAATTTGACCATCTGCCGGATCGCCCCAGCGCCAGCACCCGCCCCAGCGCCTTTTTGACGGTGCAGGAAGGATGCGATAAATTCTGCGCGTTTTGCGTGGTGCCCTATACCCGCGGATCCGAGGTCAGCCGCCCGGTTGACCGGATTCTGGCCGAGGCGGGCAAGCTGGTTGCCAAAGGGGTGCGCGAAATCACCCTGCTGGGGCAAAACGTCAACGCCTATCACGGCCACCGCGACGGTGCGGATTGGGGGCTTGCGCGGTTGCTGCGTGAACTGGCCCGGATCGACGGGTTGAAGCGGCTTCGCTATACCACCTCGCATCCCAACGACATGGAAGATGACCTGATCGCCGCGCATGGCGATGAGCCAAAGCTGATGCCCTATCTGCATCTGCCGGTTCAGTCCGGCTCGGACAGGATCCTCAAGGCGATGAACCGCAAGCATACCGCCAAGGATTATCTGCGGCTGATCGAACGGATCCGCGCCGCGCGCCCCGATATGCTGCTGTCGGGGGATTTCATTGTCGGGTTTCCGGGGGAAACGGACGCCGACTTTGACGCAACGATGGATCTGATCAGGACCGTGGGATACGGCATGGCCTATAGTTTCAAATACTCGGCCCGGCCCGGCACGCCTGCGGCGGATCGGGCCTTGGTGCCGGCTGAGGTAGCCGATGCGCGGTTACAAACGCTTCAGGCGCTGATCACGCAGCAACAGCGCGCCGCGCAAGAGGCAATGGTCGGCCGTGAGGTGACGGTGCTGTTTGAAAAACCGGGCCGTCTGGCGGGGCAATGGGTCGGCAAGTCCGACCATTTGCACGCGGTTCATGTGACCGAACCCAGCCTGACACCGGGCACCCTGGCGCGGGTCCTGATTACCGAAAGCAGCACGAATTCGTTGGCGGGGGTGCTGGCTGGGCGCTGACGCCCAACGTGGCAGGTTTGCGGTTTTTTGGGCACAACTGCGCCGGAATCCCCGCGTGGACCGCGCAGAATTCGCCGCCTTGCCTGCGTTCGGTTAAACCAGCACTTGCGTTATGGCAGGATCGACCCCACCATACCTATACAACGCATCTGCCACGGAGATGTCATGGGCTATAGCGCGATTCCCCCCCCGCCTCGTTCTGCCGAAGCGCACGAGACGCTTTTGGATTTTCCCGACAACCGTTTATTGATTGACCTTTGCGGTGAATTTGACCGCAATCTGGCCCAGATCGAGCATAAGCTTTCGGTGCATATTCTGCGCCGGGGCAATCATCTGGCGGTGGTCGGCGCGCCTGATGCGCGCGCGCAGGCAGGTGCGGTTCTGGGGGCGCTTTACGCGCGGTTGGAACAGGGTCGTGCGGTGGACGCCGATGAAGTTGACGCCGCGATTCGGATGGGCGAGTTTCGCGCCGAGGCGGTTCCGCTGGATGAACAGATGGAGATGTTCGCCGCCGGGCATTTTGAAATCCGCACCCGCAAAAAGCAGGTCGAACCCCGGACTGACGCGCAAAAAGCCTATGTGAAAAACCTGTTCACCCATGATCTGGGTTTTGGCATCGGGCCTGCGGGCACCGGCAAGACCTATCTGGCGGTTGCCGTTGGCGTGACCATGCTGATCGGCGGTCAGGTTGACAAGATCATCCTGTCGCGCCCCGCGGTCGAGGCGGGGGAACGGCTGGGCTTTTTGCCGGGCGACATGAAGGAAAAGGTCGACCCCTACATGCAGCCGCTTTATGACGCGCTGAATGATTTTCTGCCGCAAAAGCAACTGGCCAAGCTGATGGAGGAAAAGCGGATCGAGATTGCGCCGCTGGCCTTCATGCGCGGGCGTACCCTCTCAAACGCCTATGTGGTGCTGGACGAGGCGCAAAACGCCACGACCATGCAGATGAAGATGTTTCTGACCCGTCTGGGGCAGGGGTCGCGGATGGTCGTCACCGGCGACCGCACGCAGATCGACCTGCCGCGTGGCACCGCAAGCGGGCTGGCCGATGCAGAGAGGATCCTTGATATGGTCAAGGGGGTCAGCTTCAATTACTTCACCGCGAAGGATGTTGTGCGTCATCCCCTTGTCGCGCGCATCATCGAGGCTTATGAGCGCGACGATGGAGCCGCTAGTTGACATTTTGATCGAAGACCCGCGCTGGGAAGCGTTCGGCCTTGAAGGCCTGGCCGAACGCGCCGTTGTTGCGGTGCTGTCGGATCAGACCCTTTCACCGCGTGCCTGCGAGGTCAGCATACTGGGCTGTGATGACGCGCGCATTGCCGTGCTTAATCAGGATTTTCGCGGCAAGCCGGTTGCAACAAATGTGCTGTCCTGGCCGGCCGAGGAACGCAGCGCCGAGGCCGACGGCGGCGCCCCGTTGCGCCCTGGCCCCGGTATTCCGGGCGTCCCCGAAGAGTTGGGCGACATTGCCATTGCCTGGGAAACCTGTGCCCGCGAGGCTGACGACCACGGCAAACCGATGCCTGACCATGTGACACATTTATTGGTTCATGGTCTTTTGCATCTTTTGGGGTATGACCATATGCGTGACAAGGATGCCGCGCTGATGGAGGATGCCGAAACCCGCATTCTTGCGCGGATGGGTATTGCAAACCCATATGAATAACGCCCCCTTGGGCGGCACGGCTTTCGGGAAGGTCCCGGCAATGATGGAAAGGACAGATGGCACAAAGCGTTGACGCATCCAGCCCCGCCGCACCCGCGCGCGAGCCTGACGAAGACGACAGTAACAACGAGGCCGCATCGCGCGGTTTTTTTGGCCGCATATTTGACGCGCTCAGCCCTTCTGACCATAATGACCCTGATATCGGCCCGGCCAGCGGCATCTCTGCCAACCCGCTGCCGGGTATGGTAAACCTGCGCCGGATGCGCGTCGAGGATGTGGCCGTTCCCAAGGTGGAAATCGCTGCAGTGCCCGTCACACTCAGCCGCGACGAGCTGGTCGAGGTTTTTCGCGCGCAGGGTTTTTCGCGTATGCCGGTGTTCAAAGGCACGCTTGATAGCCCGCTTGGCCTGATCCACCTGAAGGATCTGGCGATGGAATACGGTTTCAATAGCGCGCCAGCCGGCCGCTTTTCGCTGCGCAAGATGCTGCGCCCGCTGCTATATGTACCGCCCTCGATGCCGATCGGGGTGTTGCTGCAAAAGATGCAGGCGGAACGGATTCACATGGCGCTGGTAATCGACGAATACGGCGGGGTCGACGGTCTGATCACGCTTGAGGATCTGATCGAGCAGATCATTGGTCAGATCGAAGATGAACATGACGAAACCGAGGGCGGTTTCTGGGTTGCCGAAAAACCGGGCCAGTATCTGGCGCAGGCCCGCGCGCCCCTACAGGAGTTTGAGGCCGAAATCGGAATGAAGCTGGCCAATGCCGAGGCCGACGAAGAAATCGACACGCTCGGTGGGCTGGTGTTCATGCTGGTGGGCCGGGTGCCCGCGCGGGGCGAGGTGATCGTGATGGAAAATGGCGTCGAGATCGAGGTGGTCGATGCTGACCCGCGCCGGATCAAACGCTTGCGGCTGCGCCTTCCGGGGGTGGCGGCGTTGAAATGAGCCTGACGCGACGGTTTGGCGCGCGGACGGGTCTGCGGGCAGGTCTGTCGGCGGTGTTTGGGGCGGCGGCACGGCCCGGTTGGCGCTGGCTTTTCCTGGCCGCGACGTGTGGTGCGCTGGTGGCGTTGGGGCAGGCGCCCTTTGGGCTTTGGGCATTGGCGCTTGTGGCGTTTGCCGGGGTTTTGATGCTTGCGGTGGGGCAGCATGGTGCGGTGCGCGCGGGCTGGATTGGCTGGGCCGCGGGCACCGGCTATGCGGCCGCCGCGATGTTCTGGATCGTCGAGCCGTTCTTTGTGGAACCTGATGTCTATGGCTGGATGGCGCCGTTCGCGCTGGTGCTGATGGCCGCTGGTATGGGCCTGTTTTGGGCACTGGCGACGGCGGGCGGCGCGGTTCTGGCGGGGGCCGGCGCGGGGCGCAGCAGGCGCGCGCTGGCGATGGCGCTGGGGTTTGGCGTGTCAGACCTTGCACGCGGGTATCTGTTCACCGGCTTTCCCTGGGTGCTGCTGGGCCATGTCTGGATCGACACGCCCATCATGCAGGCTGCGGCATTTGTGGGGCCGGTCGGGTTGACGCTGATCTTTGCCCTGCCTGCAGCCGCCCCCGCGCTTGCGCCACCTGCGCGCAAACCGGCGCTGGTTATGTCACTGCTGGCGCTGACGGGGCTTTGGCTGGCCGGGCAGGCACGGCTTGATGCGCCGGACCCGGTTCGCCCAGCACCGCTGATGCTGCGGCTTGTGCAGCCCAATGCGGCGCAATCGCTGAAATGGCAGCCCGATATGGCGCGCGAATTTTTCTTTCGCCACCTCGACCTCACATCCGCCCCTTTCACCACGCGGCCTGACCTGATCGTCTGGCCCGAAACGGCGGTGCCGTTTTTGCTGGATGATCCGGGGCAGGGGTTGGCGATGGTGGCCGAAGCTGCCGCAGGCGTCCCCGTGGCGCTGGGGATCCAGCGATCCGAGGGCAGCCGTTTTTACAACAGTCTTGCCGTGATCGCGCCTGATGGCGCAGTAGAGGCGGTCTATGATAAATTCCACCTGGTGCCCTTTGGTGAATATATACCCTTTGGCGATCTGGCCGGGCGTTTGGGGATGACGGCCTTTGCGGCGCAAGCCGGGAATGGCTATTCGGCGGGGCCGGGGGCGCAGGTGCTGGATCTGGGGCGGTTGGGGTTGGTGCAGCCTTTGATTTGTTATGAAGCGGTCTTTCCGCAAGACCTGCTTGCCGCGCCGCGCCGCGCCGATTGGCTGCTTCAGGTCACGAATG